>JANZZA010000103.1 GCA_026419655.1 Armatimonadota bacterium
GCCGTCCACGGGCGTGTCGTCGGTGACGATGGGCAACCTGGCGCCGGTGATTTCCTCCAGCCACGTCTGCAGCTCCCTGGCGCACCACTCGTCGGTGCGAGAATGGTCCGCGCCAATGACTATGGTCGCCCGCGGCTGCCCCTGCTCGGCAATGGTCATCTCGGCCCGCCCTGCACCGGCCAGCATCATCGCAACCATAGCTGCCAAAACTGCTGCTAGCCCGCGACTCAGCTCCTGTCTATTTCGTGAGCCTCTGTGCACGAGTACCGGCACCTCCCGTAGACCTCGGACGGCTGGCAAGCCTTCGGTCCTGGCGTGATTGTCCTGAATCCCTGGTAAGGGACCTTCACCTCAGGAGCTGTTCTGTCGAAACCTTGTGGAGTGGGAGAGCGGTGGGAAAAGCTCGCCCTCCTCCTACCCTGTACCAAAATGAGCCACCTCTTTAATCCCGACGTCGTATTCGCTCACAAAATCAGCCTACGCAGAACGCGCTGTGCGAAAGCTACGCTAGGGCCCCTGCCCACACCCTTTCTCAGACTCTCCCATGAGACTGCTGGAAAACCCGAACTTAGCCAGCGTAGAGCGACGAAGGTATACAACTTCCCGCGGCGGGCCCTATAAGCGTGCGCAAGTCGGGCAAGGCGGAAAGCAACTTTTGCAACGGTCTCCTCATGTTGCGTCGCGATAGAGAAGCCGCCGTGGTCTCAGCGCAGCATGGACCCTTGCGCACCCGTCAGTGTGGCGCCAGTGGTGGCTGGCTGGCCGGTCGGCGCAGGCTATGCGCCCGCAAGATGCTTGTTCAGCCACTCGATTACGCGCGCGCCGAACTCAGGTGTTATGTCGTGCTCGGTGACCCTTGCGGCCCAGGCGAAGTTTTCTTCAGCGCCCAGCGTGCGGTAGACCTCGCCGACCTCGCGCACCACCTTGTACAGCCCCTCGACCGGAAACCACGTGTCATTGACGTTGTTCTGGATGAGCAGGGGCCTGGGCGCAATGCAGGCGATGATGTCCTGCACGTCCCCGTAGTTGGCCCACTGCCAGATGTACGTGCCGTAGCAGGTATGCCCGCCGGTCCAGGCTATGTATTCGTTGACCAGAGCCTCGTAGGTGGAGACGCCACAGGTCGGGCAGCAAACCTTG
>JANZZA010000146.1 GCA_026419655.1 Armatimonadota bacterium
AAGATTATGCCCGCAAAATCCGTAGCTTCGGCCTGGAAATCTCTGCCGTATGTTGTTGGGGCGGCGAGGTTGACCTTGGTGAAGACGGCGCCGAGCCTCATGTCGAGTTTGGCAAGCGCGTCCTCGAGCTTGCCGCCGATCTGGGCTGCGGCATATGGCAGGGCCACATCGGCATTATGCCGGAAGATGAAACCCATCCTCACTGGGCCAACTTTGTGCGAAACTGCGGCGAGCTTGCCCGCTATGGTGAGACAGTCGGGGCTTGCCTGGCCATCGAGACAGGCCCTGAGCCGCCTTACGTGGTTAAGCGGCTTATCGAGACGGTCGGCAGTGATGCGCTGCGCGTGAACTACGACCCTGCTAACTTGATACTTTGGCCGCCACATTTGGCGAAGCTTCGAGGGGAGCCCTACGACCGGCGGGCGGCGTGGGAGAAGTTCATGCCGGTTGAGGGTGCCGACCTGCTGGGGCCATACGTGGTCCACGTCCATGCCAAGGACGCCCGCGCCGAAGACGACGGCACTGCCCGCGAGGTGCCCCTGGGCCAAGGGCAGATTGATTGGCCGAAGTTTGTGGCCAACCTGAAGAAACATGGCTTCAACGGCTTCTTCGCCATCGAGCGGGAAGTGGGCGAGAACCCGGTTGCCGACATCCAGACAGCCATAGACTATCTGCGTACGCTTTGAAGGGGACGGAACTTCTCAGTACGGCGCGAGTCTTCCCTCAAGGAGAGCACGGGGTTAAAGCCGCTGGCCGTTGGCGCGGTGGAAGGCCGGGGTGTCTTTGGTCTTGGGTCCATCACGTCAGTGACCTTATAAGTGGGGGAGAGTGGATAAAATGGTGCGTTTGCCGCGTCCCGTAGGAGTCTTTATTGCTCTGTTTGTCTTTGTGGTGCTTGGGGGGCTGAGTGGCGCGGGCCTGGCCCAGGGGCAAGGTGTTCCGCCGGAGCCGGCGCCTGGGCCCACGGCGGTCGCAGGGCCGCCTGAGGTCGCCACCGAGCTACCGACAGAACTCAAGGCCCTGTTTGTGTACGACACCGCAGCGCCGCTAAACGCTGTGTCCGTTCAGACGGCTGAGACGCTGCAAGCGGTTGAAGAGCGGATTGAGTTTGACAGTCCTGGCGGCGGACGCGTGGCCGGGCTACTGATTCGCCCAAAGACCGTCCAGCGGCCACCGGTGATTTTGTTTCTCCACGGCCTGGGTGGGAGCAAGAACGATGCCCGGCTGGCAGCGCCTCTGGCTGTCCAGTATGGCTACGCGGTCCTGGGGTTAGATGCTGCTCTACACGGCGACCGGCGCATGGCCGGGCAGGAAATGTTCTCACCGGACCTGATGCGTATCAAGCTGGCGTTCATCCAGACGGTAGTTGACTACCGGCGTGCGCTGGACTATCTGGCGACTCGCGAGGATGTAAAAGCAGATAAGGTGGGGCTGGTGGGCGCAAGCATGGGTGCTATCCTGGGCACAATTGTTACAGCCGTCGAGCCGAGGGTGGCCACGGCCTTGCTTCTCGTGGGCGGTGGCGATTGGAAGAAATTTGTCCAGGCATCGCAGCACCCCGCTGCAGCCGCCCTGCTCCCTGTCTTTGAGATGCCTGAAGTGGCAAGAGAACTGGCAACCCTTGACCCTGTGACGTATGCGCCCTACATTAGCCCCCGACCGGTGTGGCTGGTGAACGGGCGTCAGGATGAAATAGTGCCTGCTTTGGCGGCTGACGCTCTTCACCAGGCGTGCCGCGAGCCAAAGAAAGTCGTCTGGTACGACGGCGGTCATTTGCCGCCCTTGCCGGTGCTGCTTCAGGTGGTGCCGCAGTGGATGAATGAAGTCCTCGCCCCAGCACTGGCGGCCGGTGGGCAAGCAGACCAGGCGCAAGCCGATGGGCCGCAACCAGGTCCGGTAGGTGCAACTGCGGCTGCGCCGTAGGACGAGAATAAAGGCGGGGACGTTGGGTAGCCTGTCTGGGACAGACGACATTAAAGGAGAGCTGAGGTGCAATGTCGGTGGCTGTGGCTGTTGTAGCCGTGCTTAGCGGGGCAGCGCTCATAATTGCCGAGGTGCTGCAGCCGGCTAAGTCGGATGGCTTTAGCGTGATTACCGGTATGGACAGCGCTCGCTTCCAGCCCGGCACTCGCGAGTACCTGCTTGAGCGCGTGGCGCGCTACTCAGCGGTAATCTGGTTGCTGTCGTGCATCGCCTATGCCTACTTGTGGTACCACACCCCCCGCTAGAGACGGCGTGGCTCCCGCGGTTCGTCCTTTGGCGGCTGAGGGCCAGTCGCCTGCAGGTGCCCAGGACGCAGTAAAGCTCCGTACTGAGCACCTGAGCGTGTATTATGGCTCCAAGCTCGCGCTATCCGACGTCACGTTGGATGCCTACGCTAATCAAATCCTGGCCTGCATTGGGCCGTCGGGGGGCGGCAAATCAACTCTCCTGCGCTGCTTCAATCGAATGAACGATGATATTCTCAATGCCAGGGTTGAGGGCAAAGTTTTTGTGGACGGGCGAGACATATATGCGCCAGGCACTGACCTGGTAGACCTTCGCCGCCGCGTCGGCATGGTGTTCCAGAAACCCAATCCCTTTCCCACGTCGGTCTTCGACAACGTGGCCTATGGGCCGCGTGTGCTGGGCGTACGCGAGCCGGACATCATACGTGAGATAGTCGAGCAGAGTTTGCGGTCCGCTGCCCTGTGGGATGAGGTTAAGGACGACCTGGGCCGTGCGGCCTTGGAGATGTCCTCGGGCCAGCAGCAGAGGCTTTGTATCGCCCGCGCCTTGGCCGTCGAGCCCGAGGTGCTGCTCATGGATGAGCCGTGCTCAGCCCTGGACCCTGCTTCGACTTTCCAGATAGAAGAGCTCATGGTCGAGCTGAAGCGGGACTACACCATCGTGGTTGTGACTCATAATATGTTCCAGGCTTCCCGGGTATCTGATCGCACGGCTTTCTTCCTGTTAGGGGAGCTGGTAGAGGTCGGACCTACCGAGCAGATTTTCGAGAATCCCCAAGATCCGCGCACTGACCAGTATATTCGCGGTCTTTTCGGATAGCAGCCAATGAGCTTGTCCGACGAGCGTCGGCGCAGCCGCTCGCGAATTCACGGCGGCCGCCCGCAATCCCGCAAACTCGCCGCGGCAGACTTTGCCCATTGTCGGCGCGCTGTGTTGCGGGAGGAGCAGCCCCTGCCGTCGTTGCGTCACGGCCCGGGACCCATCCGCGTTGCTATTGTTTATCCCGGGTCGTATTCCGAGGGCATGGCATCCCTTGCCGTCCACGTTCTTCTTGAGCTATTCAACGCCGCTCCCTGTGAGGCCCAGCGCGCTTTCTTCTTTCCGGCCTTCACCAAGCCGGTGCGCACTATTGAGACCGGGGCTGCCCTCGCTGATGCTCATCTGCTAGCGGCCACCCTTCAATTCGAGCTGCAATACCCTACACTGGTACGGATGCTCGCCGACAGCGGCATTCCGCCGCTGGCCTCGGAGCGTCGGGCCGAGCATCCTGTCCTCGTCTGCGGTGGGCCGGCCGTCAGCGCCAATCCAGCACCCTTAGCTGCTATAGCGGACCTTGTCTTCCTGGGAGAGCTTGAGGCCCGTATAGCAGATATTCGTGAGGCTTTGGCCACCGTTGCTGTGTCTTCTGCGTCTCGCGACCGCCTGCTTGCAGCCCTGTCGCAGGTCCCAGGTTTTCTGAACTGCGCCGAGTGGCTGGCAGGTCACGTCGGGCAGGCCTTCCTTCAGCACGTCACCGATGCCAACGCCTACGTGCCGCATAGCGTCATACTGAGCGAGGCCGCCGAGCTTTCGGGACGCGCCCTGATTGAGGTCAGTCGCGGCTGTCCTCATGCCTGCAAGTTTTGTCTTGCCCGCCAGCTTTATTTCCCTCATCGCCCACGGGGGTTGGCTGCCGTCGTGGGTGTCCTAAATGAATTTGCAGGTCTGGCCAAGACGGTCGGCTACATTGCCCCCAGCTTCTCGGACCATCCGGCTGCCGAGGAGCTGGTCCATGCTGCTCTGGAGAGGGGATTGACCGTCTCGGTGTCCTCGCTCCGGGCGGACAGTTTGGCCACCAGGCCAAGCTTGCTTGACGCGCTACGCCTTGCTGGCCAGCAAACCATTACCCTGGCTCCTGAGGCGGCCACAGAAGCTATGCGTTGGAGTCTGGCCAAGCCCTTGCCGACCGACGGTCTTCTATCCGCCGTCGAAGCTGCAGGAGCTGCTGGTTTCCGTAGCCTTAAGCTGTATTTCATGGTTGGCTTGCCTGGTGAAGAGGACGCTGATGTCGCGGCCATAGGGGAGCTAATAGCGTCAATCCGGGCGGCTGCCCCGGCCCTCGAGATGACGGTCTCGATTGCCCCCTTCGTGCCGAAGGCCCATACGGCTCTTGAGCAGGCTCCCTTTGGTCCCATGAGGCTCATCGAGCGGCGCGTCCGTCTAGCCAGTAGGGCCGCCAGCCGCGCCGGCGCGCGCGCAGACGTTGATTCACCGCGTCTCGCGGCGGTCCAGGCCATTTTGTCGCGGGGAGGCTTTGAGCTTGGCCCCATCCTTGCCGGTGCGCGGCTGCAGCAAGGAGGCGCATCCGCTCTGCCGGCAGCCATGCTCGACGCTGGCCTGGACCCGGAAAACTACGCTTGCCACGGCTCGCCCGAGCGCCCGTGGCAGGTCATCACCTGCTTGGTATGAGGCCCTTTGGAGAGGCCGGCGCTCTCGGTAGGAGACTGTTGCAAAACTCACCTGGATGTAGCTCCATCTCCGGGGGCAGTAAGGATTTTTGCCGGCGACTTGTACGAGGTGGAGGCAACTCACCCACAAGAACAGGGCTTTGCAACAGTAAGCGGTAGTGAACCGTTTCAGCTACCCTTATGGCGTCGTAGGAGATGACCGCTGACGAGATACTTTGGAGGGGCTGGTGCTCTTGGCAGGTGAACCGTTAGCCCGAAGGTGGCAAAGATGGACGGCATGGGCTTCATGTACACCCTGGCCTACATGGATTTCGAGGCTGAGCTGGCGGCTTCGGAGCTGTGGGCAATGACGGGGGCCTGCGCTGAGGGCCGGCTGGCCTTTTCTCGCGTGGGTTGTGACATTTCCCCCGCGGCCTATACGCGTCTTTGTTTGCGGGTTCTGGCTGCCGCGGAGGATACAGAGACGCTGATTTCCCGCGTGTCGGAACTGAGGCTTTCCGCGGAAGGCTTCGCAATCGAAGTCGTCAAGGTGTCCCCCAAGCCCATGGTGCACAGTTTGGAGTTGTGCCGGCAGTTGGCCGACGTCGTTGCTGGGGCACCTGATCTGGACAGTCCGCGGGTGCGGTACGCCGTGGCGGCCACGCAGGGCCGTTGCTGGTTCGGACAGGTGATGTCCATGGCTTGCCGGAACTGGCACGACAGCCATGCGCGGCCCGGACATTTCTCGAATTCCTTGCCGGTGCGCATGGCTCGGGCGCTGGTCAACCTTGTTGCTGCGCCTGGCGATAGCCTCGTGGACCCGTGCTGCGGGGCTGGCACGGTTCTCATCGAGGCCGCACTGGTTGGTGTGCGGGCCGAGGGCTTTGACGTATCCTGGCCTCGTGTAGCCCAGTCTCGCCAGAATCTTTCGTACTTTGGGTTGAGTGTACCGGTGGCGCGGGCTGACGCCCGGCGGCTTGAGGGCCGCTGGGATGCCGCGGTTGCCGACCTTCCGTACGGCCATACTTCTATGGCTGACGACGACCTTTACGCCGACATCGTGGGCAACATCGCCGCTCGCGTCCGCCGCCTGGTCGTCGTCACGGGCGCCGAAAAATCATATTTGTGGAACCAAATGGGCCTGCGGATGCTCGGCTCTGCGCGTGTCCCGACATCAAACGTCATCCGCCACGTGTACCTGCTCGCCGGGCTGCGCAAAGGATAGAGCTAGAATGTGCCGAAGTCTTCCATTGCCCTCTGGAGGCGGATTTGCCGATGCCAAAGCAATGTTTGAGTACAAACCGGGGCCCTAAGGCTATCGGTCCTTACTCAGTGGCGGTGCAGGCTGGCCAACTGCTCTTTTGCTCTGGGCTGATACCCGTGGACCCGACTACTGGCGAGCTTGTCGGGGATGACGTCGTGGGTCAGACTCGCCAGGCGTTGCGAAATCTGCAGACCCTTTTGGAAGACAACAACCTGTCACTGCGGGACGTAGTGAAGACGACGTGTTTCTTGACGGACTTGAGGGATTTTGCGGCCTTCAATGAGGTTTACGCGGAGTTTTTCGGCGCCGACCCGCCCGCTCGGAGCACAGTTCAAGTGGCGGCTCTTCCCAGGGGCGCTTTGGTGGAGGTGGAAGCCGTTGTCTATGTGGGCGATTAGGGCAGCGGCCGTCTGGGTCTTCGCGCTGGGCTGTTTTTCACCCGCGTGCGCACGGGAGAGCCTTGAGTCTCGGGGACCAGGCAATCTCATTTATAACAGCGGCATGGAAGCGACGGGGGCTGAAGGGGTGCCGGGCGGCTGGTTCCCGCGTCTCCAGGAAGCGCCCGAGAAGACCGTCGAGGTGCGCCAGGCAGCAGGTGGTCATAACAGCCCCCGCTGTTTGCTCCTTACCAGTACCGCAAACAAGGTCATTTTTGGGGCCTATTGCCAGCCCGTTGACATACCTGAGGGCACCCGCGAGCTCATTGTGAGCTTTTACTCTCGCACGAAAGCCACCCCGATGGCCGACGTGTACGTGCTCATTTACAAGGACGCCTTCGCCGAGCGCGAGTGGGACACGCCCTTTATTCAGGCCGAAGACCGTGCCATTCCGCAAAGCGACGGATGGAGTCTGATGGCCTGGCGATTCCGGTTGTTGCCCGGGGCCAAGCAGGCGCTGGTTGCTTTCCGGGCGACGGGTGCAGGCAGTCTGTACGTGGACGACGTGGCGCTGCGCCCTTATCCGCAGGTTGTGTCTTGTGATGTGCTCTTTCCTGGCGTAGTCACCAGTCTACCGTCGCAGCGAGGCGTGATTCTGCGTCTCAAGGCCTACGGGTCTCCGCCGCCTCTAACGGCTTCCCTAGTGCTTACTTCGGGCAGGCGGTCGTGGGTGGCCTGGCAGCAGCGCGTGAATCTGAAGACAGACGAGGCAGCGACAGTTACCGGCCAGTATTCTCTTGCTTACGATGAGACCTGTCGCGGGGTCGTTACAGTCACGGGGCGGGCCGCCGACGAAGTTTACGTCGCCGAGCCAGTGCGTGTGCCCGCCTTGCTTGACGGCCGCATCCGCTCGCCAGCTTTCCGTTCTACACTCCTGCGAGCCTTGCCTGACCGCGCCATCGAGGCCGTTGGCTGTATTAACGCTTCCCAAGCTTTGGCCGAAAAGGTTACTCTTTCTGCCGCCTTGGCCGGGACCGGCAGGGAGGCGACGCAGGGCGCTGGCATTGACCGCTCGTCTGCGCTCACCTGGCGCGTGGCTATTGACGGCGAAGGCCTCCTGAGCGGCAAGTATGAGCTTCAGGTCACGGCCTCTGTGGAGCGGAAAAGCTTCAGTCTTTCCCTGCCGCTGAGCGTGGCGCCAGAGGTTAAGGAGTGCGTGGCCTACGACCATCGCGGCGCTCTCTGGACAAGCGGCCAGGCAAGGCTGCCGGTTGGTATATACTACGCCACGACAGCCGAAGACCTGGCGCGGGCCAGAGCTGCCGGCTACAACTTTTCCGTCATTCCCTGGACCCTGGCTTCTACTGCGGTTATGGACGCTGCAGCAGCGATGGGCATGAAGGTAATGGTCCATTCGCGCAGTCTTGAAACGAGTTTCTGGCGCCACGCTGCCGATAAATTCGGCCAGCACTCAGCTCTTCTTGGATGGCACCTTGTGGGCAAACCGGATGCTGAGCTGACGCCACCCAGTGTCATCGCCGAGACTGCTCGTATTCTTGCCGACTTGGACCCCTTCCACCCTATAGCCACCACCTTGAGTATGCCGTCGGAAATGGCGGAATATACTCCTGCCCTCGACGTCGTGCTGGCGTGGACCGACCCTATTCCCCAGAGCGGCCCGGTGACTGTTGGCATAATAGTAGACCAGGCTCGCGAGGCCGCTGGCGGCAAGCCAGTGTGGGCCTTGATTCAGTCCGTGGGTCATGCCTGGTCCTGGGACAGGCGGCTGAACAAAACGGGAGAGGGGCGCTTGCCTACCCCGGCCGAGCACCGCTGTATGCGTTACCTTGCTCTCATTCACGGCGCCCGAGGGCTGCTTGACTATAGCTTCGTTCTCGACGCCGGCCAGCGAGGGGAGTCCTTCGTCATCACTCGCGACGCTCCAGAGCTTTGGGCTGCCATAGCTCGCACCAATCGCGAACTGGCGGCCATCGAGCCCTTCATCGCTCGCGGCGACTGGCATCCTGTCCAGCTTTCTGTGGACGAACCTGTCCAGGCTGCCTACTGGACAACCGGTGATTTCCTGCTGATGATAGCTGTGAATACCTCCGCCGAGCCTGCTGTGTCGGCACTGCCCTGCGCGCCTGTGACCCATGCCATGCTCACCAACGTTTTCACCGGCGAGAAGTTTTTGGGCACGCCCGATGGCCAATTTGGCCTGCAGATTGAGCCCTATGGCGTGGCCGTCCTTGCCGGACGGCTTTCACAATAACAGCGACGGGCTTGTTGATGGCCCTGACGCTCACTTAGAAGGAGGACTTGCAGTGGCTGACCTGGCTATTAAGGGAGGACCAAAAACTGTGCCCGATGGGGCTATCCAGCCGTGGCCGTGGATCACTGAGGAAGATAAAAGGGCTGTCATGGACGCCCTTGAGAGGGCCACGCCGTGGCGCTACCCTTACGAAGAAATAACCGCTCTGGAAGCCGAGTGGGCTGCTTTTGTTGGGATGAAGCATGCCCTCGCATGTAACTCCGGCACCGCGTCGCTGCACATGTGCGTGGCGGCCGCCGGCGTTGGCCCGGGTGACGAAGTGCTCGTGCCGGCCTTCACCTTCTTGGCCTCGGCTTCCTGTGTGCTTCACTCCAACGGCATTCCTATCTTCGTGGACATTGAGCCAGAGACGTGCACCATTGACCCGGGGAAAATCGAGGAGCGCATCACTGACCGCACCAAGGCCATCGTGGCGGTGGACATCCATGGGGTGCCGTGCTTCTACGACGAGATCCACGAAATCGCCGCCCGGCACGGCCTTTATGTCATTGAGGACGGCGCCCAGGCCCACGGGTCGGTCTATAAGGGGCGTCAGGTGGGCGCTCTGGGCCACATGGCCGGCTGCTCCCTCAACGGCTCTAAGAACCTCTCTGCCCTTGCCGAGGGCGGCCTGTTCACGACCGATGACGACCGCCTGGCGGAGCTGGCCGGGCGCGTGCGGATGTTTGGCGAGGTTGTGCGTCCCGGCGAGAGGCGTCAGTACAATGCCTATATGATGGGCTGGAACTACCGCACCGACCCCCTTCAGGCTGCCTTTGCCCGCAGCCAGCTCCGTCGCCTGCCCGAAATGACCGCCGCCCGCCAGCGCAATTGCGAGCATCTCACCGCGCGCATCAAAGACCTTCCATCCATACGCGTCCAGCAGATACCTCCCGACCGCACCCATAGCTATTTCTTCTATCCCTTCCGGGTGCAGCCCTATAAGGACGGCATTGACGTGCCGGTGTGGGCTTTCCGGGATGCGCTTGCCGAGTGCCTGCAGGCCGAGGGCGTGCCCGCACAGCGGTGGCAGCCTCACCTGGTGCCGGAACAGACGCTGTTCCAGTTCCGGGACGCTTACGGGAAGGGTTGCCCGTGGTCTTGTCCCTTTGCGCGGCCGGGAATCGTCTACGACGGCGCCGAGTATCCTGAGGCCCAGCGCCTGGTCGAAGAGGCTTTGTACATCGGCCACAGCACCGGGGGCCTCGGCCCGCCAAATGACATCCAACTAATGGACCTTTATGCGGACGCCTTCGAAAAGGTCCTGGCAGACCACGGCGATGAGCTGCTGGCCCTAGCACGCGAAAAAGCACAGGCTGCCGGCTGAACCGCTAGGATACCTGTGATATAGTGGGGGAGAGCCTATGGAAAGGGTCATCCCCCACGCCCTTTTCCCAAACTTTTTCGTCCTGCAATGTTGTTGAGGGGCTTCGGCTGGTGGTGTATGATACGGTGGTGGCACTGAGTGATAGGAGTGAAAGTCATGCCTGCCCGCGCCGAGAGCGGCGACGCGCTTTCGATCAGAGCCATCCGGCAACGCCTCGGCCTGAGTCAGGCTGACTTTGCTCAGCTTCTCGGATTTTCTGTGCGCACCATACAGAGCGTTGAGCAGGGCTGGCGCAAGCCGTCTGCGGCCCTGCGCAGGATGGCTTTGCTTTTCCTAATCACGCATTTGCAGGGGCCGCGCCTGGCCAAAATCTGCTGCTGGGAGGAAAGGTCCTGTCCGCCTGAGCTTCGCGAAAACTGCGTGGCTTATCGTTGCGGCCAGGGGCATCTTTGCTGGTTTCTCACCGGCACCCTCTGCGGCGGCAGGCGTTGTCGTAGCTGGGCGCAGAAGGAAAAGCTCTGTCTGGCCTGTCCGGTTTTCCACCATCTTCTCGCGGAGCAGTAGCTGGTGCTTTTGTTGTGGCCTGTGTGGTGGAAACAGCACGAGAAAGTTTTGGAAGGGGCTCGGGGAGAGCCTCCCTGTAAATGCTCGCACTCCCTGGCGGAGGTCGGAAGCCACTGCGGCCGACGCAAGGCAAGGTGGGCGTTGGCACGTCCCGGCAATGGCTGACAGTATAAAAAGTTTGGGAAGGGGGTCTGGGGGAGAACCCTTTTCAAAGGGTTTCCCCCAGACCAAAGCGGTTTTGGCTGTTTCTGTATTTCCTGGTCGCCGTTCTGCTGTCTGCCTTGTTTATCTTTGCTGCGGGCCTCATCATGGCTCCAGGCCGATTAGTTCCACGTCAACGCAGTGCACCTGGTCGCGGTGGTC
>JANZZA010000155.1 GCA_026419655.1 Armatimonadota bacterium
AAGAGACAGCTCTGGGACTTAGAGGCGGCAGGCCGCCTGCCCATGCCGCTGGGCTTGCCACAGCTTCTGGTGGTAGCTGGCGACGCGCTGAATGACTCCATCGTCGCGGACGCCGCTCAGTGCCTCGACGAGGGCGGGACGGTGCTGGTCATAAATCCTTCCCCCCACTGTGCCCGGGCGATAGGTGAGATGGTGGACGCCAACGTAACTTTGACGCCTGCCGACTTGTGCCAGCTCGTGCCCGCCAAGGGACGCGCCGACGACCCCCTCCTCGCCGGCCTTGACCTGTCTGACCTTTGCTGGCTGGGCGAGAAGGACGGCGAGGTCATCTTGCCGTGGGACGTGGCGGTGGACAGTCCCTATGCCCAGCCGTTGCTTGTGAGCAACCGCACCGACTGGCGCCGCTGGGTGTATCGTGGCGAGAACCTCAAGCCAGGGGCAATCCAGCGCAGCGAGGATGAACCATACCGCCAGCGGGTCGGTCTCGTGCGCGTGCCAGGGGGGCAGGGTGGCGGCGAGGTCGTGATCTGTACCGTACCGGTGCTGCCAGTGCACGCCAAGTCCATGCGCGTTTTCGCCCAGTTGCTCACAAACCTGGGGGTCTCCTGGCGCCGGCGGGCAATCAGCGACGCGCAGCGGGCGGAATTCTACCTGCGGGCCGCCGGCAGTATCGTCCAGTGGCTCATGCTCGGGCCAATCCGTGGGCGACCGTGGGCTGACCTGTACGCGGAAGACCTTCTTGGCGGCGAGGCTTCTGGGCGGCCCGCGTTGGGCCAGATGGCCGCCGGTGCCGCCTGGGCCCCTCGCCAAACTTCGCCCGTAGTCAACCTTTCCGACCAGCGATGGTACGGGGCCCTCCCTGACGCCGCCATGTACTTTGCTGCGTATGTGCGGTCGCCCGTGGCGCGGCGCGTCCTGCTGTTAGTGGGCAGCGACGATGATGTGAAGTTGTGGTTCAATGGTGCCCTTGTCCACGCCGCGCAAGTAGCCCGTCCCGTCGAGCCAGACCAGGACCGCGTTGGGCCGGTGGAGCTTCGCGCGGGCTGGAACGTGTTGCTTGCCAAGGTCGTTAATCGCACGGGCAACTGGGGCTTCTCGCTGCGGGTGGTGGATGAAAACGGCCGGCCGCTGCCCGACCTGTCTTTAGCCGCCGACGACCCGGAGGCGAGTTTCGTCGAGATTGCGCCTGATGACTGGCAGGCCTCGTCTCAGCCGCCTGGGGATGTGGCGGCGGCCTGGGACCGGCGCCCCGAAACTCGCTGGACGAGCGGCCGCCCCATGGACGACACCATGCGGTTCACTCTCGACCTTGGGCAGGTGCATCCCGTGCGTCGGGTGATCCTTGACACCTCCGGCTCGCCCGGCGACTGGCCGCGCGGCCTTCGCGTCGAAGCAAGCACAGATGCGCAGCGCTGGGACGTGATTGTAGACGCGCCTGACGCTGCGCTGCTTCAGCAGGAGGGCGTGACGTGTGTTACCTTCGCGCCCGTCCCCGCACGCTACCTGCAATTCAGCCAGACCGGCCCCGCAGGCTGCTCTGGCGGCCTCTACTGGTCCATTCACGAGCTACACGTGTTTGAGTGAATTCTCTGATGATTGTTGCAGACCCAGGCCTCTGCGTGTCTCAAGGCGAGGGGGAGTACATGGGTGAGGGTGTGGTCTTTTGCTTACGGTGTCGCTTTGCGCCTGCTGGGGCGCCCTTTGCAAACAGTCACCCCGGGCACGGTGATCGGCAACTGGCTTTTGTGTCGGCACTCGTACAGCCGGGCGCTGCGACATCCCGGGGACCTTTCTCGGCGACCGCCACTCTTGCGGTGCCACGCTTCATTTCGCCAGGGCAGCCTAAGGTAGTCCCCCTCGCGCCAGTGACGGAGACAGGACGGGAAGTTGCGCAAGGGAACCGGAGAAGAACTCTCTTTACAGGTCACCGTCGAAAGACCCAGCCTGTGCGTACCTTAAAGCGGTACAGTTTACAGAGGTGCTCCATCGCTCTGTTGATTGTAATGGCGCCTTGCAGACGGGAAGGGCCGTCGTGCAACAATCAGCCAAGAGATGGGGAAGATGACCGGCGGATAGCCTTTTTCAAACGTGATGGCGGCGAAACCGTTTTCTGCCTGTCTCGAGGCCGGACAGTGCCCAGGGCTTTGCGCTCCGCGGTTTTTTGTGATGGCCTCTTGCGGGTCCCGACGTGCCTTCTGGAAAAATCATCAGAAAGCTTTTCCTGCCAAGTGACTCGCGAGAAGGATTGCCGCGCCTGCTTCCGCGACTGAGAGAAGAGATTTGGCGCCCAGCCACCGGGAGGATTCGGTTTTCTCAGGATACTGTTGGAAAAGTTTCTGCAGCGCCTCGGAGGTAGGCTCCCAGGCAAAGGATGGCACACAGAACCTCATACACTTTTGTGGCCCTTTATGCGTCAACACGGGTTTTGCTACGGACCACCGGGGTGATTCTCAGGGCCTTACTGTTTTCTGCCTGAAACAAAATCCTGGGTAAACTGAATACTCCCCCCACCACCGGCCGTATGCGCCCTACTTTACGAGGAAAACCCGCGTCGTCCAGCTCACGCCGTGCGTGTTAGCCTCACGTGGCGGTTGGGAGCTGGCAACTATCTGGCCGAAGCTCAGCCTGTCGGCATAGGGCAGGCCCTCTGCCCTTTTCGGCGGCGCCCAGCCCCACCAGGCCAGAGTCGGCCAGCCCGGGCTTTCGGCGGCGCCCGTATCGGTGCTGACCGCTACCACCGTTGACCCAAAAGGTGCCGGCTGCTCCCGCGGAAGCCCCACAGCAAAGCTTGTGGCCTTGGCCGTGCTGGGGACCAAACGCTGAAAGCGCGGCGGCCGTGCCGTCCGCACGAAGGCCAGATAGAAAGATATAGCATCGGCGGCACGCCCTATTTGCGCGGTCTCCGGCGGCGTCAATTGAGCCAGTTTGTCCGGCGGCTCCCACAGCAGCATGGAGCGGAGCTGTTCCATGGACGGCGCAATATGTGCCTCGGCGCGGCCAGGACGGTATGGACAATCCGGGCGGCTGAGGAGCAAATCCATCTCCGCTCGCATCTCGGCGGACAGTACGTCACGGTGAAAGCGCGCCACGTCCTCGTTGCTGAACCGTACCCAGCGATTATTGTACTGCCGCTCGCCGGTCTGGGCTGGATAAGTTGGGCCGTCAATCTGCCAGCCGGCCGTGTCGCCCCATAGATTCGTTAGATACACTTCTTCGGGCATGAATTCAAAGCTATGCCACGGCTGCCGCTGCCGGAAGTACTCCGCGCACTCGCGCCGGCGCTTGACGTAGTGATGGACTAGCTCGCGCGCGAAGATGTTGCAGGCATAGGCATAAGTATCCAGGTCCCCAACGCGCCAGGCCATGCGCGCAAGGCACAATGGCGGCGCGGCCTCATCGCCCAGCTCTGCTATGGCCGCCCTGCCGAAGGTCCTGAAGTCGCACTCGCGCGGCGTCACAAAAAAGCGCAGTATGAGCGGCCAGCGCTGACGGATAAGTTCCCAGTCGCCCGTAGACTGCGCGTACTCCCAGATGGTCTCGAGAAGATTACTGCTAAACTTGCCGGCGTCGTCATAGCCACCCCAGGTGCCAATCCCAGGCCCTTTGAGGAGCAACTTGCCGCGAAACTCGGTGTACTTGTCCTCGGTGAGTACGAAGTTTGCGAAATACTCGCGCAGCGTCTGGGTGGCCAGCCGTCGGGTCTCCGGGTCGCAGAAGGGCAGCGCCCGGCAATAATAGCGGTCGCCCATAACCTGCCAGCAGTAATTATCCGCGCCGCCATGGTCCCAGATGTCGTCCATCCGGCCGGTGCGGAACTTGGCGCGCATAATTTCCGCGACTCGCTGGGCCGGGAACTGCGCAAGGCCAAGAGACCGCTTTTCGGCGGCCGAGACCGCGCGCTGGGAAGACAATTCCTCCGGCGCAGGTAGCACGGTCATCTCGTGGACGTACTTGAGCACTGGCATGGACACGGTGACCTCGTCTGTGCCGACGGCGCCGACCGTTGGGCCGAAGGGTGTGAAGATGCCTGCGTCAACCGGCGCCGGCTTTACTGTCATGGGAAAGGTGCCGCCCAGGTAAGCCAGGCCAAGCACGGGCGAAAGGACACCAAACTTCAGGTGTGGCGTCCGCCAGTCGTCGTCTGTGCTCAGCCATGTGTAGCGGTAGCGGAAGGTTATGGTGTCGTTGCGCGGGTTGACCGAAAAGCTCTCGTCAACGGTCAAGGGGTACTCCCGTACTACTCTTGCCCACCAGTCACACCGTTGCGCGACGTCCCTGGGGAGGCCGTGCTCCCAGCGCCACGGCTGCGGCCCAATCGGCGGCAGGCCGTGCTCGGCCAGATACCCCGGCGGCCTGCGCGGCAGCTTAAGGTAGCCATAGAGCGGCATCAGGGCCACCCAGCCGCCCGCGGCAGGCCAGTCAAGCACAAGACCTTCCTCGCCAAGGGAAACCTTTTGCGGGCGACGCTGAAGCACCACCAGCCAGGGCACCTCGAAGTCTGGCGGCCCCTCGGCCTCCCCTGACCAGCAGAGCAGCCACGACGCCGCCATGTTGCGCCCCTCAAACTCAACGGGTGCCTGCGCCTGCCAGATTTTCGCCGACGCGCGCAGTGCCACACGCTGGGGCGGCCGAAGACCCCAGCG
>JANZZA010000168.1 GCA_026419655.1 Armatimonadota bacterium
GTGATTCCAACGTAGAAGGCCGGGCACACAACGTTATGCAGTTTCGTGGCTTTCTGCAGGCCAACACCGGATTTTGGGAAAATGGCCCGAGGTGATTCTCCAGGCCTTATTCTTTCCTGCCCGAAACAAAATCCTGACAAAGCCGAATACTGACGCGCGCCCAGCGGTTGAGCCAGCGAACCTTTAACTGTCCGCACGAGCAGCGCAAAGGCCGGAAGGTGCCTTTTGCTGGTGGGACCCAATCGTGATTGTTGCGAAAGCCCGTGCACGCCCAGCTCAGGTGCAGACAGCAGTCGGAGTTGTGCCCCTGACCTCTTACCTGCGCTAACTTCTTGGGGTCGCAGATACGGCCCTTGCGTTAGTCGCCTGTGCCAAGCTGTCCCCATCTCCCCTTCGCGAACTTTTCGTACTGCTTCCACATCACACGTCCCTTTAAGAACGAGGGGCAGTGCAGGACGGCAGCTATCACAAGTGCCACACGCGTACAGACGCGCAGGGGCGCAACGCTGTCAGCACCATCGAGCGCGGAGCCTCCACGACACCCGGTACGGCAGGAGTTTGACCCATGCACAGCCTCGGTGATACCTTCCCTTCCCCATGGACAGAGTGGCAGTAGCAATGAGTGGTGGCGTGGATTCGGCAGTCGCTGCGGCCCTGACAATAGGGCAAGGACATGAGGCTATCGGGTTGACGGCTAAGCTTCTGCCGACCGGTTGGGGCGCGGCTCGCGGCTGCTGCGACGTAGACGTGGCCCGCGAGGTGTGTCGCAGGCTGGGCATCGAGTACCACGTGGTGGACCTGTCGGCGGATTTCCTGCGCCATGTGGTCGAATACTTCGTGGCCACGTATGCCAGCGGGCTGACGCCGAATCCCTGTGTGCCATGCAACCGCCTGGTGAAATTTGGCAGCCTGTTAGAGGCGGCCGCGGCCCTGGGCTGCCGGGTGCTGGTCACCGGTCATTATGTGCGCCGCCAGCGCAGAGACAGCCGCTGGGGCCTGCGCCGTGCCTGTGACCTTTCCAAAGACCAATCCTACATGCTCCTGAGTCTTTCCCAGCAGCAGCTCCGTCGCGCCTCGTTCCCGCTGGCGGAATTGAGAAAGCAACAGGTCATCGAAGAGGCACGACGCCGCGGCCTGCCGGTGTTGTTGAGAGAAAGCCAGGACCTTTGCTTCGTGTCGAGCGACTACCGGGATTTCCTGGCTGAGCGCATCACGGTGCAGCCGGGACCAATCCTTGACACCGAAGGGCGCAAACTGGGCCAGCACCAGGGCCTGCCCTTCTACACCGTGGGCCAGCGCCGCGGCCTGCGCATCGGCGGCGGCCGGAAGCTCTACGTTTTAGCGCATGACGTCAAGCGCAACGCTCTTATTGTCGGCACTGCCGAACAGCTATGCAGACGGGAATTCGAGGTTGTGGACGTCAACTGGGTAAGCATCCCACAGCCCGAGCCAGGTACAGCCCTCGCCTGTCGCATAATGGTGCGTTATCGCGGGCGGTTTCTATCAGGAGAGGTGACAGTCCTGGCCGGCCACCGCTGCCGTGTTAGCGCTGAACCACACACCCAGGCCATTGCGCCCGGGCAATATGCGGCTTTCTACGACGACGAGGGGTGGCTTCTGGGCGGTGGACGAATCGCTCTGCCGCCCGTGCCATAGCTGAAGGACCCCTGTGGGTTGAGCAGAACCCTTTGGGGGACGTTGGCGGCAGGCTGGGCAAGGCGCCAGCGCCGTGGCAGGTGATGGTGATGCCGCGCGAGAGCAAGAAGAGAGCCAAGGAGCGCGCAATAGAGATAATGCGCCGCCTTCAGCAGGCCCACCCCAGGGCTACAACCGAGCTGCGGTGGAAAACTCCCTTTCAGCTTCTGGTAGCCACGATACTGTCAGCCCAATGTACCGACGAGCGCGTGAACCGGGTGACGGCAGAACTTTTTAAGCGCTACCGCTCGCCGAAGGATTTTGCGTCTGCTGACCCGGCCGTCCTGGAAGAAGAAATAAAGCCGACCGGGTTCTATCGTAACAAAGCGAGGGCCGTAATAGGGGCGGCGAAAATGATTGTCGAAGAGTTTGGCGGGCAGGTGCCGAGAACGATGGAAGAAATGCTCCGCCTGCCAGGCGTACAGAGGAAAACGGCCAACGTAGTCCTCGGCACAGCTTACGGCCTGCCAACAGGCATCGTGGTTGACACTCACGTGGACCGGGTTTCAAAGCGGCTTGGATTGGTGCCCGCGGACACAAAGCAGGCGGAGAAAATCGAGCGCCAGCTCATGGACCTCTTCCCGCAAGACCAGTGGATTACCACCGGCCACGCAATGGTGCTCCATGGCCGCTACGTCTGCACGGCCCGGAACCCCAAATGCGCCGAGTGCATCCTGGAGGATGTGTGCCCTAAGATTGGCGTCGGCCCTGCTCGGCCTGGCGACGCTCGCAGGCAGCGGAAGACTACCACTTCCTGAAACCAGGTATGCAGTAAAAGCAGCATGAGAAGATTTAGGAATCGGGTCCGGGCGAGAACCATTTTTCAAGGCCTTCGCCGAGGATGGTTCTTCGCGGTCCGTTTGCCGCTTGCGAGCTGGGCCAAAACAAATTCCTTACTCAACAGGAAAAACCCTCTGCGGCGATGTGGGTTGTCGCCTCGATGAGGTTCTGAGATAATCTGGTCGCGCGAGAGGGCGAACAAAAGACTCCCCTCAGGCAGGCAAGCGGTGTGGCAAGTCGCCGCCTGCCTTTCGCCACATTCCGCACACAATGCAACGGTGCCTGATGGCCAGGTGGAGAGTTACAACGTTTCTCGCCACGGCCGCCTGTGGTTTGCTGCTGCCCACCTTTGGCTGCGGGCGGCCACGGCCGGGCGAGCAGGTGGTCATCAAGGGCTCGGACACCATGGTCGGACTGGGCCAGCGGTGGGCTGAGGCCTTTGTTAAGTCGCATCAGCACATTCTCGTCTCTGTCACTGGCGGTGGCTCTGGCACCGGCATCGCTGCGCTCGTAGAAGGCACCTGCGACATTGCTCAGGCCTCACGTGAGATTAAGAAGGACGAGTTGGAGAAAGCCGTGGCAGCCGGGCGCAGGTGTGTGGAGAGGGTGGTGGCGTGGGACGGAGTGGCAGTCATCGTCAATCCGGCAAACCCGGTGTCGAAGGTGACGCTAGAGCAGTTGTCTGACCTCTTTCAAGGCAAGATAACCAACTGGCGGGAGCTGGGCGGCCCCGACGCCCCTGTGGTTCTACTGGCCCGGGAGACCAGCTCTGGTACGCACGCATTCTTTAAGAAGCGAGTACTCCAGCTTGGGGGCAAGCGGAAGGGTGCCGACTATGCTGCCGCTGCTATCCTGTCCACTTCCAGCCAAACTATCCATGATGAGGTAGCGAGTAATCCCAATGCCATCGGATACGTAGGCTTGGCCTATATCGAGGAAGACGTAAAGGCTCTAGCGGTGGCCGAGACGCCGGACGGGCCTTTCGTGCCGCCCACGGTCGAGACAGTAATGAACCGCACTTATCCCATTTCCAGGCCGCTTTATGTGTACGCCGACGGCGAGCCGGAAGGCGCAACAAAGGAGTTTCTTGATTTTGCACTCAGTCCTCTTGGCCAATCTCTCGTGACGGACATGGGCTTTGTACCAGTGCCCAAGTACGCGGGCCGACGGGCCGAAGTCTCACGAGCCAAGTAGCGCCCATCTCGCCCCCATAGCCCGGCCTGACTCAGAAGCACCCAGGGCAAACAGGTTCTTAAGGACACACGACTGACGAGCATGAGTGAGCCGCGTGGACATTTCAGCCTGGCGAGGTATTGGGAAGGCCAAAAGAGGCGGCGGCGCATGGTGGCCCTCTCGGACGCCACCATGCGCGCCGTCGTTATCTGCGCTGGCTCCCTGGCCATCCTTTTCGTCATCCTGATATTCGTGTTTCTCTTCGCAGAAGCCACGCCCATCCTTAAGGAACACTCGCTGGCAGATATGTTTTTTGGCCGGGAATGGCGGCCCACGTCCACCCCTGAGCGGTTTGGGCTGCTGCCCCTGGTAGTCGGTAGCCTCATGCTGACCGTGGCTGCAAGTATCCTGGCGGTGCCCTTGGGACTGGCCGGCGCCATTTATATAGCCGAGCTGGCCTCACCGCGCGCGCAGGCCGTGCTCAAGCCTTTCGTCGAGCTTCTTGCGGCCGTGCCGTCGGTGGTTTACGGATTCCTGGGGCTGACACTGCTGGCACCGCTGGTTCGCCAGATTTTTCACCTGCCTACCGGCCTGACCGGTTTCACGGCCTCGATAATACTGGCCTATATGGCGCTGCCGACAATACTTTCTCTTTGCGACGACGCCATCCGCGCGGTGCCGCAAAGCATCCGGCTGGGCAGTCTGGCTCTTGGCACGACGAAATGGCAGACCATCCGCTACGCCGTGTTGCCCGCTGCGCGGCCAGGTATCGTGCCCGCCGTCATGTTAGGCATTGGGCGCGTCATCGGGGAAACGATGACGGTGCTCATGGTCGCCGGAATGGCCGGCACGGTGCCAAAGTCGCTCTTCGAGCCAATGCGCACAATGACGGGTACCATTGCGGCCGAGATGGGCGAAGCGGCCCGCGGCAGCACTCACTTCCATGCGCTTTTCCTGGTGGGGGCACTGCTTTTCGTAATCACCTTCATCATTAACGCTATCGCCGACATCGCTATCCGCAGGAGGCAGCCGAGGTAATGCTCGCTCCGAGCAACGGCAGGAGGCAGCTAAAGTGACGGCTGCTGCATCGCCGTCAGGAACGGGCGGAGCAGCGGCGTCTGTCAGGGAGCAGCGCGCGCGGCACATCCGCCGCCAGCGAGCTGTCGAACGGGCGGCCATCGCGCTGCTGAAGGTCTGCATGGTACTGATTGTCGCGCCCGTGGGGCTAGTGGTTGGCTACTGCCTGTGGAAGGGCTGGCGAGCCTTGTCGTGGAGCTTTCTCACGAGGCCGCCGGTCAATGGCATGCGCGAGGGCGGCATTTCCACCCCTCTTATCGGAACCTTTTATCTGGCCATCGGCACGATGCTTCTTTGCTTGCCTCTGGGCGTGCTGGCAGGCATCTACCTGCATGAGTTTGCTCGACCCGGGCCGCTTTTGCGACTCATCCGCCTGGCTCTTACGAACCTCGCGGGCGTGCCGTCGGTAGTCTACGGCCTTTTCGGCTTGGCGGTTTTTGTCACGACGCTGAAGTTCGACACGTCCCTGGCAGCAGGCTGTTGCACTCTGGCATTGCTGGCCCTACCAGTGGTCATCACGGCGACTGAGGAAGCTTTGCGGCAGGTGCCACAGGATTTCCGGGCGGCGAGCCTGGCCCTTGGTGCCACCCGCTGGCAGACGGTACGGCTGATAGTGCTACCCAACGCCCTGCCCGGGATCCTCACCGGCGCCGTCTTGGCCCTCAGCCGCGTGGCTGGGGAAACGGCACCGATAATGTTTGTGGCCGCGGCTTACTATTTGCCCTTTGTCCCCAAATCGGTCTTTTCGCCCGTGATGGCTTTGCCCTACCATCTTTATGTGCTTGCGACCCAGGTGCCACGGGTGCCAGCACATGTCACGTGGGGAACGGCCCTGGTGCTGGTAGGACTGGTGCTGGTGTTGAACGCCGGGGCGATAGTGGTGCGGCAGCGGCTCTTGAGCCGGCGACGATGGTGAGTGGGTGGTTTATCCGCGCCGCAAATGAGCCTGGAAGGTGCAGAGTGTGAGCGAGCAGCGAGAAAATCAGTCGCCTCCACGCACGACCGATAAGCCTGCCGTCGGCTCCGTCGGCTCCGGCCGGTGGGTGTTGCCGCCGGCTCCTGCACGTATGCAGGTCATTGGTCTCAACCTGTACTATGGCAGCAACCAGGTCCTACGTAACGTTAACCTGGACATCCGTGACCGGGAGATTACGGCCATTATAGGCCCGTCCGGCAGCGGCAAATCTGCTCTTCTTTGGTGTCTGAACCGCCTCAACGACCTGGTGCCAGCGGCACGTGTCGAAGGAAAGGTCTTACTGGGCAGCGAGGATATCTACGCGCCGGATGTTGAAGTCGCCCTTCTTCGCCAGCGTGTAGGGATGGTTTTTCAGCAACCCAATCCCTTTACAATGTCGGTCTTCGACAACGTGGCGTATGGGCCGCGTCAGCACGGGATCAAAGACCGCAGGCGGCTGGAGGAAATAGTCGAAGAGAGTTTGCGAAAGGCGGCCTTGTGGGACGAAGTCAAGGACATGCTTGACCTGGCGGGAACCAGCCTCTCCGGTGGCCAGCAGCAAAGACTCTGCATTGCCCGCCTCCTGGCCGTCGAGCCGGAAGTCATCCTCATGGACGAACCAGTGTCGGCCCTCGACCCTATCAGCGCTTACAAAATCGAAGAACTCATGTTGCAGCTATGCAACAGTTACACTATAGTCCTTGTTACGCGCAACATGTTCCAAGCGTCCAGGGTGGCCACAACTACAGCAGTGCTAATGGGCGGCGAAGTTATCGAATACGGGCCCACGGAGCAAATCTTTGAGTCTCCTCGCGACGAGCGCACCGACAACTACATCCGGGGGCGCGTCGGTTAAGGACGACCAGCCATGACAACCCTACGCAGCGCCTTTGCAGCCGAGATGGAGAACCTCGAAAAGCAGCTCCTGCGCATGGGGAGCTTCGTGGAGAACATGCTCGCCACTGCCACCAGAGCGCTGGTCGAGCAAAATGACGCCCTGGCCAACGAAGTAATCCTGCGCGACGACATAGCCGACGAGATGGACCTGAACATAGAGCACGCCTGCATGCGCCTGCTGGCTCTCCAGCAGCCCGTGGCCAAAGACCTGCGCACAATCGGCACGGCTCTGAAGATAATCACAGACCTGGAGCGCATCGGTGACTACTCGGTGGACATAGCGCGAATGGCCAAGAGGCTTTCGGGCCAACCGTACTTCAAGCCCCTTGAAGATATCCCGCGCATGTCGCAGATGGTGCAGTCTATGGTGCGCAACGCTCTGCGGGCCTTTGTTGACCGCGACCTCAACCTGGTCCGACAAGTGTGCGAGAAGGACCAGGAAGTAGACGACGTGTGGCACGCACTGCTGGAAGAAATCCTCGAGCGAATGGAGCAGGACCCGAAAATTATCCGACAGGCAGTCGCACTGCTTCTGGTGGCCCGTTATCTTGAGCGCATAGGAGACCACGCAACAAACGTAGCCGAGCGCGTCCATTACACCGAAACCGGTCAGTTGGTGCAGATAGCTCGGCCGCACCGACCGCGACTCGCCGAACGAGAATCCGGGGGACCGTCCCCCCCGCCCAGTTGAGCCTGCCTCGTTGTCCCAACTATCGGTCGCGTTCGTTCAGATACCCACAGGCGGCGAGAGCAGCGCGAGTGAGCTTGGGAAGGGGGCATGGGGTATAACCCTTTCCAGAGCGTTTTCCCCGGAACAATCCGTTGAAAAGGCGGCTCCCCGGCGCTGGCGTCTGCTGAGGAATGTGCTGGCTTGGCTGAACATCTTGTCGCGTCACCTCGCGTCGGTGTGTGGTGGGACCCAAAGACGAGGCCTCCAGGAAGGCTTTTGTGCTGCTGGCGAGATGGCCTGCCGGGCCGTGGGCGGCCCAGGAACAAGGTGTAAGTCGGAAACTCTTTGGTGGGTGGCCGGGGCCATGGCAGTGTTGGCCATGGCGCACATCCTGCAGCCTGGTCCGCCTGCAGATAGCACATTGCGGCCTTCTGTCATTGCGTTTCCCTGCCTTTTTCGCGAGTTCACGGGCGTCCCATGTCCCGGCTGCGGGCTTACCAGGTCTGTATGCGCGACGGCCCACGGGATGCTGGCACGTGCCTTTGCGCACCACTACCTGGGGCCTATGGTCTATCTGGCTGCGTGGGTTGTGCTGGTGTGGAGCCTGATTGCTTTGGCGGCGAGGACAGAGGGCCCTGACCGTTTTCTCAGCCACCCGCGAGTGTTGAAGGTTCTTCTGGCGGCCTTTCTTGGGGCGTGGGTTGTACGCCTGTTGATAATGCTAGGGTGAGCACATGTCCGAGCCTAGGCCAGACATGGAGAGGCTTGTGGACGCGATAAGGGCTTTCGAGGCGCCAGCGACAGCATATCGGCCAGTGATAACGTGGATTTGGAATGGCCGCCTGGACGCCCGACGGCTGTGCGAGCAGCTTGACGATATCGCGGCCCACGGCTTCGGTGGCGTCGTCTTCTGCCCAATGGGGGAGAACTTCCGCCTCAAGGACTTCCTCATCGGCATTGACCCGCCCTATCTGTCTGAGGGCTTCTTCGAGACGGTGCGCGCCTGCGTGGAGCATTGTGCCCGAATAGGATTGTACTTCTGGCTCTACGACGAAGGTGGCTGGCCGAGCGGCAGCGCCCAGGGGCATGTTGTCGCCGGCCATCCGGAATTTCGCGCCCGGGTATTGACCTGTCGCCGCGAAGAAGCCGGTCAGCCAGGCGAGCCTGTGGCTCCGGTGGCCCGCTGTGCAATCAGAGCCGACGGCCAGGTGACCCTGCTCCTCGCGGGCGAGAGCAGCCAGGACGCGCGCCACGTTCTGGTCTTCGAGGAAAAGGTCCTGGACACTATCTATCCGGACCTTCTCAATCCGGCGGTCGTGCAGCGGTTCATCGAGCTGACGCACGAGCGCTATGCCAGAGTCGTCGGCGACTATTTCGGCACAACCATTCCCGGCATTTTCACTGACGAGTGCCGGGTCTTGGGGAGACTGGGCGGCGAGGGGGCTCCATGGAGCCCAGCGCTGGCCCAAAGGCTTGATGAGACGCACCCGGACTGGCGGCTGTTACTTCCCTGTCTTTTCGGCGCAGAAGCCCTGGGTTTCGACCCCTGGGAAGTTTTAGGAGAGGCCGCGGTGGCCAGGGCACGGTGCGCCTGGGCCGATGCCGTCTCCCGACAGTTTAAGGCTGCTTATTTTGACCAGATCAACCGGTGGTGCGACGAGCATGGCCTTATCCACATCGGCCACGTAGGCGGCGAGGACAACCTGCCTGACCACGTTGACGGAGGCTTCTGGCACTGGTTTCGCACGGCTGGCGCTCTTCACGCCCCGGGCGTGGACATCATCTGGCGCCAGGCTTTTCCTGGCCAGGCCAACTTCAGCTTCCCGGCGCTGGCCGCATCGGCGCTTCACGGGCGGCCGGATGGTGCGGCGCCGACGACGGACCCTCTCGACAAACTGGCGGTCTCAGAAAGCTACGCCGTTTACGGTTATGGAGCCACTTTCAGTCAGTACGCCTGGGCTGCAAATTTCCAGGTCGTGCGCGGGGTCAACCGTATCTGGCCCGTAGGCTATCATTACGAAACCGCCGGCGGCCGCGCCTATGGTACCATGTCACATCTTGGCCCGGGCAATCCGCTGTGGCGCCACTGGCCGGCATTTAATCTGTACCTGAGCCGCCTGGGCCTACTGATGAGCCAGACCGGTCATGCCTGCACGGTAGCCGTCTACTATCCCATTGAGGCGGAGTGGGCCTACCATGGCCGGCCCGAGGCCAGCCGTGCCTGGCACTCCTGGCGCTCAATTTGCGAGGCCCTTCAGGAAGAACAGGTCCCCTTCGACATACTCGATGCTGACGCTGTGGCCAGCGCGGCGGTGGGGGATGCCTGCCTGGAGACGCCGGGGCAATCTTACGGGACGGTGATAGTGCCCGAGTGTCGTGTCATTCCGGCCGCGGTAATGGCAAAGTTGGCCGCTCTGCACGAGGCTGGCGGACGGGTGGTGTTTCTGGGGGAGGAGATGCCCGCGCTGGCGACGCAAGCCGCCGACCAGTCTCTTCTTGACGAGGCAGCCGAGAGCCTTAGAGCAGTCGCCTTCACACTAAACTGGCGCAGCGAGTGCGAGGAATGGGCCATAGCGGGCGCGCCGGCAATGGCAGGCATGCCGGTGTCAGTGCTGGACGGAGCCACGGCCCAGTGGATGCTCGTGGGCCGGCGATTTGAGACCTTCGACCCGCGGGCTGTGCGGGCGGGGGCGGTTGTGCTGGCCCCAGAAGAAGAATGGTGGCGGGTGGCGAGGCTGATGGTCTTCACAGCAGGCCGCTACGTACTTGCGCCCCACGGACTGGTGCCGGACTTGCGCCTGGCTTCCCGTTGGTTGACGGAAGACACCTGGGTGCACCTTTTGTTCAACGAAGGAATGCAAGGCCTCACCTGCCGGCTCGAAGTCACTTCAGAAGACCCTCTCATCGTTCAGCGGTGGGATCCACTGTCCGGGCAGCGTTGGATGGTGGGGCAACATAGCGGCGGGCCTGATCCGTTGAGACTGCCTCTGACGCTGGCGCCAGGCGAATTGACCGTACTGGTGACCGGGGCGCCCGGAGACGCCGCCAGGCCACCAGACGAGACGGTCGCGCCCCGGATAGGCAAGAGTCGCCCGCGCCCAGTACTGACGGTTGAAAGACCTCACCAGATGGCCATCGTGGAACGCTGCCATCTCCGCGATGGTGCTATGGTGCAGCAATTCGTGGACGAGCCGTTAGAGCCGTCGGCCTTCGGGCGGTGGACGGAGCTGGGCCTGACCAACTTTTCCGGTACCGTCCGCTATGTCCTGAAGGTGCCTCTTCGAGCCCAGCAGGCCGAAGAGGAACTGTGGCTGCACCTTGGCCGGGTGGAATATGCTGCCGCTG
>JANZZA010000219.1 GCA_026419655.1 Armatimonadota bacterium
AAGCTGCGCCAGCGCGGAGTGATTATCGTCGAGCCAGAAGAGGGCTTTTTGGCGTGCGGGGAAAGTGGGCGCGGCCGTCTTGCGCGGCTGGAAACCTTGCTGGCTGCCGTACGCTATGCTTTGCGCCGGGCTGACATGCAGGGCAAGCCGTCTTTCCTCGCCGGCCAGCGGGTGCTTATAACCGCTGGCCCCACCCGTGAGTACCTCGACCCCGTGCGGTTTGTTTCCAACGCGAGCAGCGGTGCAATGGGCTTTGCCCTGGCAGCGGAGGCAGCGGCGCGCGGCGCCCAAGTGCGTGTCGTTCATGGCCCGACGGACCTGGCCCCGCCGCCAGACACTGAAGCCCTGCCTGTGACCACAGCCGCTGAGATGGCCGAAGCCGTGTTTGCGGCCCTGGACCAGGCGGATATTTTCATCGGCGCAGCCGCCGTGGCAGATTACACCCCAGAGGCGCCGGCGGCTCAGAAGCAGCCCAAGAGCGCTCAAACCTACGAGCTTCGACTTGTGCCGACGACGGACATCATAGCCGAGGTGCGAAGGCGCAAGCCCCATCTGGCTGTGGTCGGTTTCGCTGCCGAGACGCACGATGTTGAGGCGCGTGCCAGAGAGAAACTGCAGCGCAAGGGGATGGACATGATTGTGGCCAATGAGGTCGGGCGCGACAAAGGTTTCGGCCCCGGCGATACGCAGCTAACCATCATTCTCGCGGACGGCGCATCCCGCCAGACCGGCCCAGTCGCCAAGGATGAAGCTGCCTCGCTGGTGATAGACGCCCTCGAGGACCTGCTTAGGGCGCGCTCAGGGGAGAGTACCTAGCGGTAGACGAGCACGGGGACGCGGGCCTGGCGGCACAAGGTATCGGCTGTACCTCCGAAGGCCTTGCGGCCGTGCTTGGACGCGCCCCGCGACCCGACCACTATCAGGTCCACGGACAGTTCCATGGCCAGGGCTATCAGAGCCTGGTCTGGGGTGCCCCGCAAGAAAGCGATCTCACACGGGACTTCGCCGACTGCGGCAAGGTTTTCCACCTGGCTGCGCAAATGCTCTGCCCGGGACTTTCTCATCCCGACGGTCGCTGTGGTAAGCTCCCAGCCGGCAAGTCCTGCTAGCTTGGCAGCCCATGCCAGCCCGCGACGCGCCTCTGGGCTTCCATCATATCCCACCAGCACGCGGTGCACCGGCCTGTACTCCTCTCGTACCAGCATCACAGGCCGTGGTGCCATGCGCAGGAGCTCTGAGGTGGTCGTGCCTATGAGCCCGGTGCCGAAGTGGGCATTCCATCCCAGGCTGCCAACGACTGCCAGGTCGTACAGCGGAGCCATTGCCGCCAGCACCTCTGCCGGTCGGCCCTGTTCGACCGTAGTGCGTACCTGCACACCTCGGTCGGCGCATGCTCTTTCAGCCACGGCCAGGCTTGCGCGGGCGTGATGCTGCAGCGCCTCGGCCAGACGTGCTGAAAACTCTTGGTGGTTGCCAGCGCCGAGGTACTCGGCCAATAAGCCGGCAAGCGGTCCGGCGACCAGTCGCACGTCCACGACATAGGCTGCAAGCACCTGGGCACCTGCGATGCGCGCCAGTTCGGCGGCGTACCGCGCCACAACTTCCGAGTATGGCGAGCCGTCCACCGCTGCCAAAATCGTCTCCATGGCCGTCACCGATTGTGTATTCTTAGTACGCCGACGCATAACCTTCTTGATGGGGTGCGGGCCTTGCGACTGGGGGCGGATTTTCGAATGAGCACGAAAAAGTTTCGCACAGGCAGGCCAAAGGATGGCCCTCCTCAGGCGTTTTTCCCGGTGACTGTTGCAAAACCGTGTTCTCATAAGTGAGTGACGGGTATGCAGCGTAACTTGCAGGCGTACGCTTATGCTGTCCACTGGCCGGCAGCTACGTCGAGGTGATCTTTGCCATGGTCAACCCCGGAAACCAGTTTCTATGATGCCGGCGGTTAGGCGCTCAAGTGAGAAAAATCCAGGGACGGCCGTACAGTCCTTGCCGAGGCAAAGGGGTTGAAAGGCGGCCCCCACGGGAATATGTTATCTATTGCAGGGCCGGTCTGCTGTGGCCTGTTCAGGCAAGAAGACGATGGGGAGATGAGGGCGATGGCCAAGCTTCCTCTGGACCAGGCGCGCCGTCGTGCCGAAGAACTGAGACGGGAAATACACTACCATAACTATCGCTACTACGTGCTCGACAGCCCGGTCATCTCCGACGCCGAGTACGACGAACTCATGGCTGAGCTGCGAGAGATCGAGGCCCAATACCCGGAGCTCGTGACGCCCGATTCTCCGACGCAGCGGGTGGGGGCGCCGCCGCGCGACGAGCTGCCGCCAGCCACGCACCGCTTGCCTATGCTCAGCCTGGACACCGTTTTCGAAGAAGCAGAGGTTGCCAACTGGGTGCGGATGGTGCGCGAGACCACTGGGCGCGACCGGATCGCCTTTGTCGCCGAGCCGAAGTTTGATGGCCTAGCTGTTGAGTTAGTCTACGAAAACGGCGTGTTGACGCTGGCCGCCACGCGCGGCGATGGCTACACGGGCGAGGATGTCACGCCCAACGTCAAGACGATCCACCAGGTGCCTTTGCGTCTTCTCGAAGCTGCGGCGGTTCCACCTGTACCACGGCTTTTGGAAGTCCGCGGGGAAGTTTATATGAAGATTGCCGACTTCGAGGCGCTCAACCGCGAGCGCGAAAAGGCCGGCGAGGCTCTTTTCGCCAATCCTCGCAACGCGGCGGCCGGTTCTCTGCGTCAGCTCGACCCGAACATTACAGCCAGCCGGCCCCTGAGCATCTTCCTTTACGACGTGGGTGTGGTAGAAGGGGGAGAGTTTGCGACACAGTGGTCTGTACTTGAAGCGCTCAAGGCCTGGGGATTGCCGGTGTGCGACCTCGTGCGCAGGGTATCGGGTGTTGAGGAGCTGCTGGCATATCACGAAGAACTTCTGTCCATGCGCGACTCGCTGCCCTACGAGATAGACGGCGTGGTATACAAGGTGGACGACCGGGCACTGCACGACATCTTGGGGGCGCGGACGCGCAGTCCACGCTGGGCCGTCGCCCACAAGTTCCCCCCACGCCAGAAAACCACCAGACTCCTCGATATTCTCTGGAGCGTTGGCCGCACCGGTGTCATCACTCCTGTCGCCATCTTAGAACCCGTCAATATCGGCGGCGTCACCGTCAGCCGCGCCACCCTGCATAAC
>JANZZA010000267.1 GCA_026419655.1 Armatimonadota bacterium
GAATTCTGCAGCATGTCGCATGGCGTAGACGCTGAGGCTCACGCCCCCCTTGGCATTCGAAGCACAGCAAGAGTAAAGCAAGGCCACGCCGCCATTAGCCAGCTTCACGCTAGCAGCCACCGCATCTTCGATAGTGTAGCCAGGGATGTCCTTGTTGAACCCTGTGGCTGCAAAGGCCGACACCTGAACAGCCTCGCCGCAGAGGTACCGGAGCAGGTCGGCAGTGTGGGTGACCTGCTCCACGAACTGCCCACCGCTCTTTTCCTTTTGTATCCACCAAAGGCTAATGGGATGGGCAGGATCCGGTCGCGGCGTCCCACCAATCCAGCCGCCCATGGCCAGCACTGGCGGGGCTTCCTGAAATAGCGCCCTGGCCTGATTGACTCCCTTACGGTAGCGGTTCATGTAAGCGGCAGCCGTAAGTAGGCCTTTCTGGGCGATGGCGTCAGCAATGCGGCGCGCCTGTTGTAGGCTGCGATTGATGGGCTTTTCGACCATGAAGGGCACGCCGGCTTCCACGCAAGCCATCTCAGCCGCGCCGTGGGCGAAGGGCGGAAGGCAGATCCATACCGCATCCAGTTTGACCGTCTCTAACATCTCCGCCGGCGTTTGGAAGACCTTCCCACCCCCAAACTGCTCGGCCCGTTTCTGGGCCCTCTCCATGTCCACGTCACAGAAAGCAACGACCTTAGCAGAAGGTATTTTGGAGAGCGCTTCCATGTGGGCACCAGCGATGCCCCCACATCCGATGAACCCGATGTTCAGCTTGGCCACCTCGTGCCTCGCCTCCCTGCCGCGAAGATTGTACTTCCGCCCGCAGCTCGCCACCCAAGCGGCGCCATTCTACTACTTGTTTGCCCCCTTGCGAAGCCCCTTGCAAGCGAAGGGAGCATTCAGTTTGCTCAGGATTTTGTTTCAGGTAGGAAAGGGTAAAGCCCGGAGAATCGTCTTGGTGGTATCTCCAAAACCCGGCGTTGACTCATACGAGGCCACAAAGGTGTATAAGCTTATGTGTCTCACCTTTTGTCTGGGGGCCCATCGCCCAGGCGCTACAGAAACTTTTGCAACAGTCTCCTTAGAAAACTGAATGCTCCAGCAAGCGAAGGGAGTATTCGGCTTTCTCAGATTTCGTTTCAGGGAAGAAAGAGTGAGGCACGGATAATCACGTTGGAGCTGAAAGCCGAAAAAGAGGTGTCCCTGCGCCGTGTGGCTAGACGCAGCACCAGTAGCGGCGTGGTGGAAGCAAGTCAAGAAGAAGGTATGGTGCGGTGGTGTAAGGTTTCGCAACTCTGCATAAGCCGACACCGGCTTTTGCAACAGCTCCCTGATACACAACCCTCTGCCCCACCGCGCGGTGGACTCGGCCTATGCCCTTTGCAGCTGGCGCTCATTTGAAGCCGATGATAGCAGACGCGCCATTACCTTCCCGGAACTACCTTGAGGCAGCCTGTCCCTCACTCACATAGTTACCTGAACATGCGGAAGGCCGAGGTCTCCAGTCCGGCAGTTTCTGCTAAGGCGCGCGCCGTGGCAACTATTTCGCGCCGCTGGGAGGCGATCTCCGGGGTATCGCCTGGCACGACCTGCCTCAGATACCGGTCGGCGGCGGCCGCAGAGAGGTTGCTGCGGACGGCCCATACGGCTAGCTGCACAGCCGGCTGGCTCCAAGGATGCATGTCCAGGACCGCTGCCAACCGCACAAGCCGCGCGTCTTGTGGCGGCGAGGCCACCAGTACATCTGCTGGCGTCGGCTCGCGCTTGCCATAGTCCATACACACGGCTGGCAGAACTATACGGGCCACATCTGTTAGGGCGAGGGCCACGGTGGTGGTGCGCATCCCGTACATGCCCTGACGGCCCTGGGCGCCACGCCCTCCACCACCACGGCCGCGTCCGCCAAAACCGCCACCATAGTCTCCCCCACCCCACTGCCGCCAGCCGGCATCGTCGAGGGCAGCCACCCGGAACACCGTCCCCGCCGGGATGACCACTTCGGTTGGCCCCCCGGCTTCACGGCCGATTGTGGCGAGCACAGACGCTGCCCCATTGCCGCGAAACTCAGCCCGGATTACGCCCTCCTGCAGCGCCGTGAACAAGTCCATGCTCTGCGCTAAGCACACGGAGCTGCGCACTGCGGTCACTGCCATTGCAACTGCCAGGCCCATCAACCACGCGCGTCGTTTCACCAACTTAATCACCTCTGCCCTTTATTTCCTTCGACCGGGAGGATGCGACTCCTACTACTGCCGCCTGTGACATCTCCTCTGCAGCCGGGAAATTCATCTCGGCCGCCGCCAAAAGAGACTGTTGCAAGACCGCCGCACCGACGTTAGAGAAGTGGGCGTAGACAAAAGGTCAGGCGCACAGCATTGTACACCCTCTTCACTCCGGATAAACCGACACCGCCTTTTGCAACAGTCCACAAAAGAATCCTCGCTCAGGCTGTTGACACACTTGCCCACTATTGGTATATTCACCGTTAGCGATACTCCCATCGCTGCATTGGTAACACCACCAAGATTGTTCCCGCCCGCAGAGCTTTCCACTCGGCTTAGCTGAAGCGTGCGAGGTGGCCCTGCGGACGTAACAAATCCCCGAGACAATCGGGCGCTGCAAGTGACGCCATGCAGCCACAGGCTACCGGCGAAAAAGTCCTGGTCTTGGACTTTGGTGCCCAATACGCACAGCTCATCGTGCGCAAGGTCCGCGAACAGCGCGTGTACGCCGAGATGAGGCCCTTCAGCACGCCTGTCGAGGAGCTGGCACGCGAGCAGCCACGGGGCATCATCCTTTCCGGCGGGCCGGCCAGCGTTTATGAGCCGGGCGCGCCGACGGTTGACCCTGCCCTGTTCTCGCTAGGCGTGCCTATCCTCGGCATTTGCTACGGCCACCAGCTCATGGCACGGCTCCTTGGCGGCACGGTGGAACCAGGCCAGGAGCGCGAGTATGGCCATGCGGAGATCTTCATAGACTGCCACGACCTGCTTTTCCAGGGCCTTGGAGAGCGCATCAGCGCCTGGATGAGCCACGGCGACCGCGTCGCCCAGGTGCCCAGGGGCTTTACGCCTCTGGCCCATACTCGCCATACGCCCGTCGCTGCCATGGCCGACCCCGCTCGTCACCTGTACGCCGTCCAGTTCCATCCCGAAGTCCACCACACACCCGACGGCCCAACCATCTTGCGCAACTTCCTGTTCGACGCTTGCCGCTGCTCCGGGACCTGGCAGCCGGGTAACTTCATTGAGGACAGCTTGGTTCAACTTAGAGAACGCATCGGCGACGGCCGAGTTCTGTGCGCTCTTTCCGGCGGTGTAGACTCGGCGGTGACGGCTCTGTTGCTCCAGCGGGCGGTTGGCTCCCAGGTACGCGCTGTGTTCGTGGACCACGGCCTGATGCGCAAGAACGAGCCCGAGCAAGTCATTGCCACCTTCCGCCGCCTGCTGGGCGATGCTTTCGTGGCCGTTGACGCCAGACGGGAATTCCTTGAAAGATTGCGCGGCGTCACCGACCCGGAGCAGAAGCGCCGCATCATAGGCGAGACTTTTATCGCAGTTTTCGAGCGGGAAGCGGCGCGGCTCGGCGAGTTTCAGTTCATCGCCCACGGCACTTTGTACCCGGATGTTGTCGAAAGCGGCGCCGGTTCTGGTGGCGCGACGGCCCGCATCAAGACCCACCACAACGTTGGCGGCCTGCCGGAAAACATGAAACTGGAGAACATCGAGCCGCTGCGCCTTCTTTTTAAAGACGAAGTGCGAGAGATAGGCCGGCAGCTGGGCCTGCCGGCCGAAATCGTAGACCGCCAGCCCTTCCCCGGCCCCGGCCTGGCCGTACGTATAGTCGGCGAGGTCACGGAGGACAGGCTGGCTATTCTCCGCGAAGCCGACGCCATAGTGCACGAGGAATTACTCGCAGCCGGCCTGATGCCCTACGTGTCTCAGAGCCTGGCGGTGCTGTTGCCGGTGCAATCCGTGGGCGTCATGGGCGACGGCCGCAGCTACGCTTATCCGGTGGTAGTCAGGGCAGTCGTCACCGACGACTTCATGACGGCCGACTGGGCAAGATTGCCGCATGAAGTCCTTGCCAGGATTTCGACAAGAATCGTCAACGAGGTTGGCGGTGTGAATCGCGTCCTGTACGACATCACATCCAAGCCGCCGGCCACCATAGAGTGGGAGTGAGAGCTGGTTGCCAGGTCCTGACGTTGCAAACTCCTGGCCGCCACCCGTAAAGAGAATCCTCCTGACGGCGGACCAGATTCAGGAGCGCGTCAGCCAGTTGGCGGCCCAACTGCAACGCGACTATGCTGGCCGCCGCCCGCTGCTGGTAGCTGTGTTGCGCGGGTCGGTGGTTTTCCTTAGCGACCTTATCCGCCATCTCAATATGCCTGTTTGCCTTGACTTTGTTCAGTTGGCGTCCTACGGCGACTCGACGTGCTCTTCTGGGCAGGTAGAAGTTCTCAAGGATTTGGGCACGGACATTGCAGGACAGGACGTAGTGGTAGTAGAAGACATAGTGGATACTGGGCGCACCCTGGCCTACCTCGTTGAGGAACTCGAACGGCGCGGCGCAGCGTCGGTAAAGGTCTGTGCGCTGCTGGACAAACCCAGCCGCCGGGAAGTGCCTGTTCGGCTCGACTACGTGGGCTTTGAGGTGCCTGACTGCTTTGTAGTCGGCTACGGCCTCGATTTTGCCGGCCAATACCGCAATCTTCCCTATGTTGCCGAGCTAAGCCCGCAGGCTTACGCCCCGCAGGAGGAGTGAGGGAACCAATGGCAACCTCAATGTACGAGCTGGACCAGCTTGAAAATATGACCGTGGATGAACTGAGACGTATCGCCGCCGAGATTGGAGTCCATGGCTACTCGACGATGCGCAAGGCAGAACTGTGCATGAGCGTGCTGGCTCGCCAGAGCGAGCGCAACGGCCACGTCTACCGCATTGGCCTGCTGGAAGTCATGCCTGACGGCCGCGGCATCATGCACGTGGACGGCTACAACATTAATCCCCAGCTAGACGTGTATGTGGCCGATACCCAGATCCGCCGTTTCGGGCTCCGCACGGGCGACATGATTGGCGGGCCGGTGCGTCCTCCAAAGGACAACTCGGCCGAGCGCTACTGGTCCCTGCTGCGCGTGCAGACAGTCAACGGCCGGTCGCCCGAAAAAGCTCGCCAGCGACCTAAGTTCGAAGACCTCACGCCAATTTATCCCAACAAGCGCATCCGGCTGGAGACAAGCGACCCGTCTAACATCACCGGCAGGATGCTGGACCTCATCACGCCCATCGGCCGCGGCCAGCGCGGCCTCATCATCTCGCCGCCCAAGGCCGGTAAGACCACCATGCTCAAGCAGATTGCTAACTGCATCACCGCCAACGCCGATGACGTGCGCATCATGGTGCTGCTGGTTGACGAGCGGCCCGAAGAGGTCACCGACATTGCCCGCTCTGTGCAGGGCGAAGTCGTGGCCTCGACCTTTGACATGCCGCCCGAGAATCACATGCGCGTGGCTGAGCTATGTCTGGCTCGCGCTAAGCGCCTGGTCGAGCACGGCGAAGACGTGGTGATTCTCCTCGACAGCATGACCCGGATGGCCCGCGCCAGTAACCTTACTGTTGACCCTAGCGGCCGCACTCTCTCCGGCGGCCTCGACCCCACTGCCCTTTATCGGCCCAAGCATTTCTTCGGCGCCGCCCGCAACCTCGAAGAAGGCGGCAGCCTCACCATCCTCGCCACCATTCTCATTGACACCGGCAGCCGGATGGACGAAATGATTTACGAAGAATTCAAGGCCACCGGCAATATGGACATGGTACTCTCCCGCGAGGCTGCCGAGCGCGGCGTCTTCCCTGCCCTCGACATCCACAAATCCTCTACCCGCCACCAGGAGCTGCTTTTCAGCGACGAGGAATTGCAGGCCGTCTTTCAGTTGCGCAGGGCCATGGCCGCTATGGAGACTATTGACGCTACCGAAACGCTCATCCAGGGCTTGCGCAAGACTCGCACGAACAGGGAATTCCTCGACATGGCCCTCAAGGCCTTTGG
>JANZZA010000296.1 GCA_026419655.1 Armatimonadota bacterium
CGGCGGCACCGTGCCGCCACCCCTCGCCCAAATAGCCTCCCCGGCCAGCTATCCGAAAAACCCATATTACACGCCTCCTTTCGAGCGATCACCACCCCCGCCCAGCCACATTTCCAATCGCGAGTTCGCTCTCACTACTTATTACGTTTGACCAGGCAATTTCTGCCGGATGGCAGGCGGAATTTTGTGCCTTCACGCACGACGAAGGCGGATAGAGTCGGCTTGGCCGCAGGCGCAGACCGTGCAGCCATCGGGCAGGGCACCGGCAAGAAGCATTTGGCTGAGGGGGTCGGTGAGGAGGCGAGAGATAGCTCGGGCCATGGCACGGGCACCGAATTCTTCCGAGTAACCTTCGCGGATGAGGACTTCGTAAGCAGCGGGATCGAGGTCTAGGGTTATGCCACGTTCGGCGAGGCGCAAGCGGACGGGCTGGAGAAGCTTGTCAACGATTTGATGTAAGGATTCCGCTGACAGAGGATAGAAGTGGACTACACGGTCAATTCTGTTAAGCAGCTCAGCGGGTAGGGCTGAGGAGAGGGCATCCGAGAAGCGGTTCCTGAGGGCCACGCAGCTCTCAGCGTCCTCGGACGCAGGTGCACGAAACCCTATAGCTTGTCGTGGGCGAACAGCCCCGGAGCCGAGATTGGTGGTCATAACTATGACCACATCGTCGAAGCGGGCGCGGCGGCCACGGGCGTCGGTCAGGCGTGCTTCGTCAAAAACCTGCAGAAAGACGCGATGGACCTGCGGATGGGCTTTTTCGAATTCGTCCAGCAGCAGGACGCAGTGGGGGCGGCGGCGGATGGCGTCAACCAGCCGGCCCCCTTCCTCATGACCTACATAGCCAGCGGGCGCACCTATGAGGCGCGCCACAGAGTGCGGCTCGGCAAACTCCGACATGTCAAAGCTCAGCAGTTGCTCGTCGGAACCAAAGAGGAATTCGGCTAGCGCCCTGGCCAGTTCCGTTTTGCCGACGCCGGTCGGGCCGACAAAGAGCAACACAGCCCAGGGCTTGCCCGGAGGCCGCAGCCCTGCACGCGCGGCCCGTACCGCGGCCGCGACCTGGCCGACTGCTTCGTCCTGACCGATGACGCGCTGGCGCAGGTGGTCTTCCAAGCGCAGCAGGCGTGTGGCTTCGTCCTCGTCTGCTTCCTCGGCGGGCACGCGGTACTGTTCGGCAAGCGTCTCGGCAACATCAGCGCGGGTGACCGTACGAACGGCTGGCTGAGCTTCGGGCGAAAAAGACTTCAGGCGAACGCGCGCGCAAGTGGCGTCGAGCAGGCGCACAGCCTTGTCAGGCAGGCGGCGGTCCATCACATAGCGCACGGAAAGAGCAACAGCAGCTTCCACCGCCTCCGGCGTTATTTGCAGGCCGTGATGCTGCTCGAGGCAACTACTCAATCCGCGAAGCATCTCGAGGGCTTCGTCGCGCGAGGGCTCATCCACCCACACTACGTCGAAACGGCGCATGAGCGCCGGGTCAGGCTCGATGTGGCGCGAGAATTCTTCAGGGGTGGTGGCGCCTATTAGCTTCAGTTCGCCGCGAGCCAAGGCTGGCTTTAGCATGTCGGCCGCGTCTAGGGCCTGCCCTTCAGCCTGACCAGTGCCCATCAGCGTGTGCATCTCGTCTATGAATAAGATTATGTTTGGGTCGGTGGCGGCCTCTAGGAGCTGACGTACTCGCTCTTCGAACTCGCCCCGATACTTGGTGCCTGCAACCAATGCGCCCATCGAGACCTCAATAATTCTCTTGCCTCGAAACTCCTCAGCCACATCGCCCGACGCCAGACGCTGAGCCAAACCTTCAACGATGCGGGTCTTGCCCACTCCGGCGTCGCCAACCAGAACGGCGTTGTTGCGCTCGTGCTGGAGAAGTATCTGACCTAATCGCAGGATTGCCTCATGGCGACCGATGACAGGCGGAAGGCGTCCCTGCCTGGCAAGCTCGGTCAGGTCGCGCCCGTACTGCGCCAATAACTCTGCACCGCGGTCGGCATCCACACCAAAGGCCGCCGCGCTGCCGAAAGATGAGCCTGGGCCGGCGATTTCCCCTGGTTGCTCCCCGCCCGGCGGCCTCGTAAGGGTAGCCTCCTGGGCCGCGTGCATGGCGGCTTCGCGCAGTTGTTCAAGCGTTACGCCCTGCTCGGCCACTACCCCAGCCCAAGGCGCCCTCGCATCCTCACACAGGGCAAGAAGCAAATATATGGGCCGCAGCGCGTCCCGTTGAGCCTCGGCTATCTCATCTCCACGCACAAAAAGCATCCGCGCCTCCGGGGAGCGGTGCATGACACCATCGGCTGGCAGTGCATTCTCGGTACCCAGCGCTGCGCGCAAGCGCCGCCGACAGCGCACCACATCCACGCCTGCCCGCCCAAAGGCGTCTCGCAGAGCGGCCACGTCTTGGCGAACCTCCTCAGCCTGCTGCGGGTAGCGGCCCATCGCATCGCCGAGCACCTCCTCCAATGGGAGGTCGCAAACCTTGCATAGCGCTACGAAGAAGTGACCCGCCTTAATCGTTGCATGACGGGCGGCCGACGCCTCCAAGCCAGCCACGTGCCACACCAGTACCGTGCCGTTTGATATGGTCGCCAAAGTGACCACCTCCAGCCCAAACCCCACTGCTTGTCACTGCAGTCGCTAGCCAGGCTCCTCTTCTTGCTTTTGGGGACCAGGTTCTGTTTTCCGTGAACTCCTCGGGAGGTCTTCTTCGAAGCTCCACTGCTCGTTTGTGCCAACCTGCCCTGTCTCATCACCTCGAGCGGGAAGTTGCAGCTCTACAGCTGTTATCGGTTCCGCTGCCAGAGACGCCAGGTTCTCCGCATCCCCGAGAGCCTTCACCACGATTACGCTGATGTTGTCGTACCCACCAGCGTCGTTGGCAAGGTCTATCAGCTCTCGCACGGCCATCTCTGGGGCTTCGTAAGCCGCCGCTATCTGGGCGATTACGTGGTCGGGTAGCATGTCCCAAAGGCCGTCTGAACACAGTACTAATCGGTCGCCCGGCTGCAGCTCTGCTTCGCAAAAGTATGGCTCAAGGGGCTTTTGGCCAAGACTCCGGGTGAGCTGATTGCGCAGACGGTGGGTTCGGGCCTCTTCCGGAGTTATTTGCCCTGTCTCCGCTAATTCCGCGGCTATCGAGTGGTCGCGAGTCAGTTGCGCCCAACGGTTTTGGCGCACTAAATACGCCCGACTATCGCCCAGATTGCACACATGCGCACGTCCATGCCGATACACTGCCGCCACAACTGTGCTGCCCATGCCAAAAAGTTCCCTGCGCGCCTGCCACCCCGCAATCACCGCATCATTGGCCTGCCTTATTGCCTCTAAAAACAAGCTCCGCAAGTTTCCCTCCCTCGATAACCATCGGGCTATGTTGTCCTCGGTGAGCACGCGTCCGAGGACCTCTACCGCCAAAGCGCTGGCGACCTCTCCAGCCGCTTCCCCGCCCATACCGTCGGCCACCACAAACACTCCCCTGTCCGCATCACACAGGTACGCATCCTCGTTCTGCTCCCGCTCCCGGCCAACGTCGCTACCTCCCGCCGCTACTATACCTTTCGGCACTGGCCCCACTCGCCTCGATGGGTCCATCACCTTGCCTCCCTCCCGCCGGCCATGCCCAAAAAGTCTCCCGAACCATCGGCTGATCATTGACATCACGTCCCTTTATGTGGTCCGCCGGCGCACCTTGACCCCTGCTCACTGCAGCGCTTCGGCCAAGGCTCGCCGCATCTCCCTGGCTGTGGCATACCGTGCCTGTGCCTGCGGCGCCGTTGCCCGGTTGATTACTTCTTCCAACCTGGCCGGCAGCCTCACGCCCCGCCGCTGCACTGGCACAACTCCTCCCTCCGCCACCACCTGCGCCGCCCTCCCCTGGCTTGCCCCGTGCGGAAAGTTGTAGACAAACTCCCCCGTCACCAAGTAGTAAAGCGTTGCCCCGATCCCGAAAATGTCCGCCCTCTCATCTACCGACCGGGCTGCAGCAATCTGCTCGGGCGGCATGAAGGGCAGCGTCCCGAGGCCCTCACCTCGAAGGGTGATTGAATGCGTCTCTCGCGCCCGCGCCAGGCCAAAATCGGCCAGCTTTGCCGTATACCTTGGCGCCCGCCCCTCCAGCAGAATGTTTGCTGGCTTGATGTCCCGGTGGTAAACAGGCGGCCGCAAGCTATGAGCATATTCGAGGGCGCTCAGGACTTGCTGCACTATATCTACTGCCACCCTTGGCTCCAGCCGCCCGCCCGCCGCCCCCGCCCGCAGCCGCTCGGCGTCTGTCCCCTCTACATACTCCATCACGATGTACAGCATCCCCCCGCACGTGCCCGCCTCGATAAACCTCACTATGTTCGGATGCTCCAGCCGCTGCATCAGCCGGATCTCCCGCAGAAACCTTTCTACGCCCCGCCGGCTCACTGCACACTCCGGCCGCATCGTCTTTATTACCACTCGCTCCCCGTCGCTCTCCCGCTCAGCCACCCACAACCGCCCCATGCCGCCTTCATCCAGGCTCCGAAATCCTCTGTATCCCGGCACCTGCACACCCTGACGCCGCGCCTGCTCTGCACACGTGCCACATACGAACACCTGCAGCTCCCCTGCCGCCCGCGGCGATACAGTATCCGCCTCCACTTCTGCTCCACACCGCTCGCACCGCACCCTCACCCGCGCCACTCTTCGGTGTACCATCCCAGCCGCTTCTCCACCCTCTACCCTGATC
>JANZZA010000314.1 GCA_026419655.1 Armatimonadota bacterium
GCCCTGCGCCTGCGCGGCGATACCTTCGACTTCCCCTTCTACCTCGGCGTTGACCTTTATGCCGGACGCTGGCGCGGCGCCCAAACCATCGAGGGCCGACCCGATTCGTGGTGGCTGGATAAAGGTCACTGGGCCTGGCGCCTGAAGCGCTGTGCTGAATACCGCATCAACGCCCTGCTTATCTGCCATCCTCATCCCTTCCCCGCCCTCATAGACCTTCCCGAATACCCTGAGGCTGCCTATTTCGACGCCGAACACCTCAAACGCCTCCAGGACCATTTCCGCTGGATACTTGACCAGGCCGAGCAGTACAGCGTGAAGATATACCTGCTGACGTGGAACATCTGGGTTTCGCCGGGGTTTGCCAAGGCCCACAATCTACCTGTGGAGGGCCCCGACGGCGACCTGGTACGGACCTACACGCGGGCCTGCTACCAGCGGCTTTTCGAGACCTATCCGAAACTCGCCGGCGTGATGACCATGGCCGGCGAGGCGCCGCCCGGCTGCGTGGATTTCGTCAAGGACGCCATCGTGGGCGGCCTCAATCGCCTGCCCAATCCGCCAGAGCTTATTTACTGGACCTGGTGCTCATATCCCGAGGACGCCCGGGAGGTGCTGGCGGCCTATCGCGGCAAGGGCACCGTGGCCCATTATCTGCAGTATGAGCAGCTCTTCCGCCCCCAGGCCGACCCGCGCATCCGCATGACCAGCGAGGCCCTCGGCGGGGTGCCCGTGGTGACAATTGGCGGTCTGGGCACGGCCACCGGGTGGCTCTACTGGAGCGACCCGTACTACATCCGCGACATAATGACCGACCTGCCGCGCCAGAAGGGCGACGGCTGCTTCTTCCAGGGCCTGGACAGCTTTGACTTTCGCGTGCCCAAATGGCTTGGCTGGCAGGGCTTGGCACGCTACTGGTGGGACCCTGCCCGGCCCAGAGAAGATGAATACTGGCGCAAGCGCATAGCTGCCCACTACGGAATAGGTGATGCAGCAGGGGATTTTCTCAAGGCGTCCATCGCGGCCAGCAGCATTCCCACGCGCCTGTTGGCCCTCCTTCACCGCCAGACAGACCACCACATGCCTCAATTTGGCCTTCCGTTGGCGCATTACCTGGGCCTGCCTACGCTCTCGACTTACGTTTTCGAAAATCACGAGGGCATAGACGACCAAGGCCGCCTCACCCCGCGCCTGGGCCTCACCTGGCCGAATCCTGACTGGGGCGAAAAGGTCCTGGGGATTGTTGACTACGTCCGCGGCCGGCGGGCCGGTACCACGCCCCTGCAAATAGCCGACGAGCTTCAGCAGGCGGCCCAAGAAGTGCTGGACCGCCTGCGCATCCTGCGCGGACAAGCCGAGCGAGCCTCCGTGGGCGTGGAAAAATGGAACTGGCTGTGCGACCAGATGGAGATGAACGCCTGGCTGGGCCTGCACACGGCCGAGAAAATCCGTGCTGCGGTTGGTTGGCTGCGATGGTGCGACGGCCAAGCGGTGCCGGAAGAAATCCTGGTCCCGCTGGAGCGCTCCGTCGAGGCGATGGAGCGGATGGCCAGGGCCGCCGACAGGCTCTACGCCGGGATTGACGTATGGACCTACCGCAACTGTATCAGCCGCCCAATCCCTTGGACTAACCTGCAGATTTGGACTACAGGCCAGTGGCGGCGGCATAGCTTCAGCGACAGCGCAGCAATGTTCCGCCGGGAGCTAGAGTGGATCCGGCGCGAAGCCGAGGTCCGCTACGCCCAGCCGCTGCTGCCCTTCGAGGACGACCTGGTGGCTCCACCTGCCAATGCGAGGCTGATAGTTGACTGGGACTTCGAGGGCGACACGCCGGCCGGCATAAAGGTCAACAGCTTTCCGCCGCAGGCCGTCGCCACCGTGGATAAGGGCGAGGCGCCGCTGCCCCTGACCGGCCGCCGCCTCATCGCCGACCACCAAAGCGACAACTTCTGGTTCCCGATTACTACTGACCCGGCCACCCTGCCCCTTAGGATAGGCAAAACCTACCGCGTCGAGCTGGACTACTGGATTATCCGCGACGCCGAAGCGCTGGGCGACTGGCTCTCCGCCGGGGCCAGGACGACCGCCGGCGGCTGGCAGAAGGATGTCGGCGCGCGCTATACGGGCGGCCCAGCGGGCACCCGCGGCCATATCACCATCACCTTCACGCCGCAGACCTGGGACGACTATTACGTCTACGTGAGCATCCACGGCCCAGCACAGGTGGAATTTGACAACTTGCGTATGTGGGAAGGAGAGCGTTGACTTCCGTCTGTCCAGGGTGCACCCACAGTCCGACTTAGCTTCACCCTTGACGCCGCAAGTGCTGGGTGGCAGGGAAAGCGGGCTGAGTGTGGCCTGCCAGACCACTACACCGGCGCCAGCGCCTGCGACCAGCTACAGCAGCCGGACTGCCTCACCGCATGAGCAGTGGAAAACAAATGGCCGTCCCCGGGGGAACTGAGCATAGGCCGGCGCGCAGTTGTCAGCCAGCGTGCACCTTTGACGGAAGGTCAGTCGTTGAGGAGATTAAGCTGCTCAGCCGGAGGAGTGCCGCGCCCGAGCCCTTGTCTCAGCTCGGCGATGAGTTCGCTGAGGTCGTCGGGCCCGCGAAGGGGCCTGGCGCCGGCCTCAAGCAACAGATGGCAGCCTACTCCTTCCGGCAGGTCCTCGGGCCACGGCACGGCAGCCACGACTCGCCCCTGCCGCCTGGCGTAGTCTGCGGTGACAAGGGCTCCGCCTCGCGCCCGGGCCTGTACCACTACTACCGCTCGCGCTAGGCCGCTGGTGAGCCGATTGCGCGCCATGAGATGAGCTGCGTTTACCCTGGCCTTCGGCGCGTACTCAGAAAAGATTGCGCCTGAGCCGGCAATTCGGGCTTCCAGGTCCTCTGGGGCCTTTGGACTGACTCTCAACAGGCCGGAGCCGATGACGGCCAGGGTCCGCCCACCCGCTGCCAGGGCGCCCTCATGGGCTGCGCGGTCTACGCCATGCGCCAGGCCGCTTACTACAGTAATTCTGTGGCGCCCACAGACTCGCGCCAGCTCCCATGCGGTACGAATCCCTTCGGGCGTTGGCATTCGCGTACCCACAATGGCAATCCCGGGGTCATCCGTCGGTAGCCAGGCACCGAAGGCCGTCAACAAGGCTGGCGCATTGGGAATCTCTCGCAGAGGCGGTGGGAACCCGGCGTCTTCGGCAAACAGCAAATGTACGTAGCGCTTGTAGCACGCCTCGCAGGCCTTTTCATAGTCACCTAGACTGTGGCGGAGCGATACGATAAGCTCTGCCTGCTGGCGCCGTAAACGCAGGTCCGGAGATAGCAGCTCGTCAATGGTCGCCCGCAGTACTCTTTCAGCCGACCCGAAGCTGGCCATCAGGCGCTTCAGGCCCGCAGGCCCCACTGCCTCGCTCCACAGCAACGCTATCTGGGCGAGTCGCTCCGATGACAGCCGCATCCGCACTGTCCTCCCCTACTTCACTGCGGTCTTCGATAAGTTCTCGGCCACTCCTGCTCGTCCCAAAGCGCCAGCAGGATGGTGGTGCCGGGGAGTGCTTGCTTTACTTGAGGATTTTTGATAGACAACAGAGGCTTTGCCTCAGAGTCTCTTCTCCGGCTTCTTGGTGCTGCTGGCGCCCAGGTCACTCTTTGGCCGCGGCAAAGTAGCGCAGCCTATTGAACGCGCCGCTTGCTCAGGCATTGCCTTCCTAGCCGGCCCAGTGGCCCGGAACCTGTTAGAAGAGCCAAAGAGCCTGCGCAGCTGGCCCAGTTGCCCTGCCCGTCAGCGGTGCAGTGGACGTTAATTATTCCTGCGGCTCTTGCGCACAACGGGGGCTATGTAGTGGCACAGCCCTACCTCCCCCCGGGCCCGCCGCCCTTGTACGCTTAGTGCAAGGGCAAACCCGGGCTCCGGCCTGCATGTAATAACCCCGCCGCCCTAGTGCAGGTGGGATGCGAGGGTGCGTCTAACCTGCGGCCTCTCCACGATAATAGATACCCCGGCCCTTGTGCAGGGGCGAGGGGCCGCTTCAAAATTCACTCCTCGGGCTGATACCTGACGGCTTTGTGCGCCGAATGTGAAAACAACTACCTTCATGCATCCCTAAGGAGACTGTTGCGAAAGTCGCTTTGCGCCTTGCCGGACCCGGTCACCTTTATAGGGTCGGGCGCGCGAAGTTTTACACCTTCGCCGCTCTACGTCGGGTAACTTCAGGTTTTGCAACAGTCTCCTAAGTGATGGTCGCCACGCCGCTTGAGCACGAGACGCAGGGCAGCCATCCGGCGCAGCCACAACCGTCCAGACAGTCCCCCACCCCTGCGCCCCACGCTACAGGGGGAACAGACGCCTGTGGAGCTGTTCCCTCCTGCGCTGCCAATTAGCTCTGGCTGGCCACTGCCTCGATGCGGCTGTCTCGATCAGGTCATGGCCGGACTGAGCTAGACCCACCCCCGGGTCTTACATGCCTCGGCCACTCTCTGGACGGCTACCAGATAGGCCGCGACCCGCGTGTTGACGCCGTGGGCTTCCCGTGCCCTGACGACCTTCCAGAAGGCCTCGGTCATGCGCTGGTCGAGGCGCTGATGGACGGTGTCGAGGTCCCAGTAATAGCCATTGATGTTTTGCACCCACTCGAAGTACGAGACGGTGACGCCGCCAGCGTTGCAAAGGAAGTCGGGAATGACGAAGCGCTCGTTGGCATGGAGTATCTCGTCGGCGGACGGCGTGGTTGGGCCATTGGCGGCCTCGGCGATGATTCGCGCCTTTACATTAGCAGCGTTCTCGGCGGTGATCACGTTTTCCAGCGCCGCGGGGCAAAGAACGGTCACGTCGAGCTCTAAGAGTTCTTCGTTGGAGACGGGCTTGGTGCCCGGCAGTCCCACCACCGAGCCGGTTTCCAGCTTGTGCTCCAAGGCAGCCTTCCAGCTCAGGCCGTCTGGGCAGTAAATGCCGCCCTTCGTATCTGACACAGCCACAACTGTCATGCCGAGCAGTTCCGTGGCTAGCTGGGCCATAAAGACTCCCGCGTTGCCATAGCCCTGGATGGCAATGGTGGCGCCTTCTAGTTCGACCCCGAGATACTTGGCGGCTTCCCGCACACAGTAGCAGGCACCCCGGGCCGTGGCATCGTCGCGGCCAAGAGAACCGCCGACGATAATCGGCTTGCCCGTTATGACGCCCGGAGCATTGCGGCCTACTAACTGCGAGTATTCGTCCATCATCCACGCCATTATCTGCGGTGTGGTATACACGTCGGGGGCCGGGATGTCCTGGTACTCACCCAGGAACCGCCCAATAGCCCGCACGTAGCCGCGTGCCAGCCGCTCCTGTTCAGTGACGCTCATTTCCTTGGGGTTGCAAATGACACCGCCCTTGGCCCCGCCGTAAGGCAAGCCCATGACCGCAGTCTTCCAGGTCATCCAGGCAGCCAGCGCCCGCACGGTATCAATGGTTTCGTTGGGGTGCCAGCGGATGCCACCCTTAGTTGGGCCGCAGGCATCGTTGTATTGCACCCGAAATCCGCGAAAAACCCTGGTCGAGCCGTCGTCCATTTTCACCGGGATGGACACACGCAATTCTCGCATGGGCCAGCGCAAGAGCTGGTGGGTCGCCTCGTCCAGGCCGAGAATCCTGGCCGCCTCGTCCAGTTGCGCCTGAGCGATCTCGAAGGGGTTCAGGCTTTCTTTCAGTTGAGACATTCGCAAAGCCCCCTAAGCCGGTAAGCTCTTGACGCGCTGGGGCACTTCCCCACGCCCACAGCGCGGGATGGACGCGCGACGCGCCGCATCCAACCTTGCTCAACGCTAACGCGACTCAGCGGAGACCACTTGCGCCGCGTTTCGTCCCCTGTAAAAGCGGCGCGACCTGAAAGGGCACCCTTTCAGGTCGCGCGCGGCCGAACCAAACTTCAGCAAGCATATCCATCTGCCAGATAGTCGAGTCGAAGGGACGCTCAAAACCCCGGGCCAGGCTGAGCCGGCGCACAATACGCGCACGGACCGCGCGAAGCCTCGCCACCAGCGGCCGGGAGTGCGTGTCGTACGATCTGTAGATCACAGGACGCACCATCTTAACCGACACCCGCGGCGCTACCTTAGCCGCGGGCGGCGCAATTATGACACACTTTCCGTAGCTCGGCAAGTGCTATTTGTTTCAGGGGAGTATTCAGTTTACTCAGGATTTTGTTTCAGGCAGAAAACAGTAAGGCCCTGAGAATCACCCCGGTGGCCCGCACCAAAACCCGTGTTGACGCATAAAGGGCCACAAAAGTGTATGAAGTTCTGTGTCCCATCCTTTGCCTCGGAGCGTACCTCCGAGGCGCTGCAGAAACTTTTCCAACA
>JANZZA010000032.1 GCA_026419655.1 Armatimonadota bacterium
TGCGGCATTCCCTGCTCTGCCCAGGCCTCCAGGGAGAAAAAGCCGAACTCCGTCTTGAGAAACGGCGCGCCGGGCGTTATGGCATACGCGTCGCGGCGGCGGCGCGCGCTTTCCGTCATTTTCTCGCGCGGTACCATGTTGTGTACTCCGTCCTGCTGCGCGGATTTTGTGTTTTCGCCTCGCTGCATGTTTTCTGCCTCCTCGTCTCCTCTGGTAAGTTGTGTCGGAGAACAACTTTGGGGATTTTCGCAAACGCTGGCTTCTACTTGGCTTAAGGCACAACAGCGTGCGGCCTTGCTCGCTCAATTTCCCTTTTGCCTGGGGCGCTGGCCTGAGACTGCTGACGATCCCCTTGCAAATACGCCCTTTGGAGGCTGCTGGGAAAGTCACTTTTGCGGACGCCAGACGCAACCGCGAGTAGAGGGGGCACGCGGATGGCGTTGTGTACTTTCTTCACTCCTAGTAAGCCCAGACCAGGTGTTGCAACGGTCCCCTTTGAAAGGGTTGTTTGCGAGACCTCCTTTTCAGACTCCTTCGTGGCGTCCGGCCCGCTGCTGCGCGCCGTTGCGCGTCTACCATGGCTCAGCCCACGGCGTTCAGGCTTTAGCGCTGCAGGGTTTCGGGTTGCCAACCGAGCCTGGGCGTCAGGATCTGGCAGCTATCTACTGGTCCAACTGCGTCGTCGGCCACCTGCCAAACTACGCGCTTGTCGGGGGTCACTTCAAAAATGTAGGCGGTGTCGCGGTCGTTGTCGGTCTTTGGCGGCCAGGTACAGACTACCGTGTTTCCGTTGGGCAGCCGCGTCAGGGCCGTCACGATGCCCAGCGCAATGTCCGGTACGTCATCCTGAGTAAGCTCCCAAACTACGCGGTCGTCACGGTCGTATTCGAGCACCATCCCCTGCAGCCCAATCAGCGTGTTCCCGTCGGGCAGCCTCACGGCGCAAGTCGGCATTGGGTCCGGCGGAAACGTGCGCACGATTGTGCCTGTCCTATCATACTCTCTTACTAAGCCTTCGGCCGGGAAAGCGACCAAGTACGTGTCCTCAGGTGTCCTGCGGCAGGTACCCATCTGCCTAGCGGAGTCACCATTGGGCGTTGACAGGGCCACTTCTTGCACGACTTGTCCGGACGGCGCGACCTCAATCAGTCGGCAGCGGCCAGCCAGGCCAATGAGCACGTTACCATTCGCCAGCGGCTGGCACGACGCCACCTCGTCTGGTTGCTTTACGCGAAACTCCCACAATACCTGCTTGTCCCGCGTCACCTTCACTACGCCGTGCCGGCTTGCCAGCAGGATGTTTCCGTCCGGCAGCAGCCATGCCTCTCGGGCGCGGTCAGTCGGATACGTCCAGGCAATCTGGCCCTTTTCGTCGACGATGAAGGCCATGCCTCTTAGGCTGCTCACCGCGAGGAAGGCGTGCGGGCCATAAAGATTCTCGTGCCAGAAATTGCCTCGCAGTCGCGCGCCGCGGCCCTCGATACCCAGCACATTGGCAGGGTCAACATCCAGCTCGGGCCACACGAGCGCCCCCTGCAACTGCGCTGCTTCGTCGTGGTATGCCCCCAGCCGCAGGGAATTGCAGTCCAGCCAGACGATAATCTTGTGACGCTCATCCCCTGGCACAGCCTTCCGGTGAAGTTCGTCCATCAGGGCGCGGCCCAGGCGACAATACCTCGCCCCGAACCGCCCCGGTATGGTGCGGGAGCCGCCGTGGATGCCACTGTAGGGCGAGCACATGTCCAAATACATTGCGCCGGAGAACCAGAAAACGTCGTCGCGCAAGGCTTCATAACTCATATCGGTTGGCCCACGGCCCTGTGCCCGGTGGCACGGGACGCATGTTTTTTCGAAAATCGGCCTGATTTGCCGGTAATAACTTATCGGCTCCACTGGCCCGATTTCCGGCTGGATTTCCGAAGGCGGCCGCTGGAAGGCCACAGGCATTTGTTTCGCGGCGGGCGCCCTGTGCCGCGGCTCGTGGCAGCCCTGGCACACCAGCCGCTCTCCTGGGTGCACATACGCCACCGAACGCATTGACTGCACGGCCATGTAGTTCTCATCCAGGGCCTGTAAGATAAGCTCCTTTGCGACTGGCGCCTCAAACTAGGCGCTACCGTCTTCTTCCACGGGCACGATTCCCAGGGGTATGCGTGGCGTATTCTCGCGCTCATAGCCAATCATAGGCTCGCCCATGGCGTGGTTGCTTTTCAGGATGTTCTGGACTATTCGTAACCACTTTATTTTTGTGCCGCTGGGGAAGGGAAGGTCGGAATCGTATACGTTCACGACGGCCAGGGTTGCCCGGTGCGCCGGGTCGGCCCTCTCGCCCTGATACGTTCGCGGCGGGATGATTGGCGGCTTAGGCCGGGGCTTCACCGGAATTGGATCAACAAGCCGCAGCCGTTCGTCCTGGGCGCAGGGCAATATCCGTAGCTCACACAGGAGCTCTTTATTCCCATACCTGTCTACGAGGGCGATATTCTCCCAGACGTTGCAAAGGTAAAAATCCTCGCTCAGCGGCCATGGTGTGCCGTATTTATAGTGCCGGCGGCCGGGCGTCTCGGTCTCTGGAAATGGCTCGTCTGGCGTGATGCGTCTTACCTGAGACATGTGCCCGTCGTCCGGCAGCCGCAAATCCAGCATGCACAGCGAGCCAAAGACCTCGCCGTGATGCGGCGCGGCTGTGAAGATATAGAGATGTGACCCGGGTACCTGTCGTATCCCCATCTCCACGAGGGGCGTCCCCAGCCGGCTATCATACTCGCGCCCGTCCGGGAAAAGGCCCCAGGGCTGGTGGTCGGGAAAAGTGTGATACGGGTGCGGATAATTGCCGTGCGGGGCCCTCGGGTCGGTGCCGTCCGGATTACACAACCATATCCTGGTCCCCAGGCAGTTTTCGCGGTCAACGTAGTCCCAGCGCGTGTAGACAATCTGGCCGTCGTTGTTGACCGTCGGATTCCATTCGCTCGTTTCGAAATAGCTCAGCGGCACTATATCACTGCCATCGTCTTTCATGGAGAACAACGTATACTGGCGCACCTTGAGATAGGCGAGAAAGCAGCGTATATGCCCACCACGGCGGTCGGAAATGAATGCTATCCGCCCGTCCGGCAGCCAGCAGGGGTCAAAGTCGTTATACGGGCCGTCCGTTAGCTGCCTCAGGTCGCTGCCGTCCACGTTGACGCGAAAGATGTGCCAGGTCGTCTTCTTGGACCATACCCACCGGTGCTCGCTATTTTCCGTCCATGCAAAGACTATGCGTTTGCCGTCGTAGCTCAGGTCGGGCGTAGCAAAGGCCCCGTAGCTGAGCCTTTTGCCCTTTAGCCGACCGTTTTGCACCACCGAGTTTTCCACGACGTTAACGACCTGTGGCATGCCTTTGAAGTTTCGCATCAGGAAAAGCCCGCCGCCGGGGAGAGCATTGAAGCCGAAATACTGGGTGGCGAAATGCCCACCCTGTACGTCTGCCGTGGCGGGATTCGACCGAACTGATCCGGCAAACGTCCCCCGCGCGACGAAAAGTATCCCGTCAAAGTCCAAAAGGGGGTTAGCCAGCGCGATGTTCCGGCGCACTGCACAGGCCGCCAGGTAGTAGGCCCTGTACGCCCGGCTATCTCGCTCTGGCTGCTCGGCCCGATATGCTTTCTTTACTCGCTCCCAGTCGGCCACATAAGGCGCTATGAGTTTACCGGCGCCGTGCCGCCGAAGGTTATCAATCAAAGCGCCAGTTCGCCGTAATACAGTGCCTACTGGCCCGCCGTCTTCGGGCCAGATCAGTGCATGGCGGTCGAAAACTTGCGCTTCAGCCGCCCCAGGCTCCTGAAACCAGACCCCGCGCCACTCCGGGTACTCCAGCTTGCCGTACCACGCGTAATCGTAGTTCCATTCCGCCAGAACCGCATCGCGGATAGTTTCCGGGCGCACAGACTGAAGGTTCAGCCGGGCCACAATCTCCTTCAGCGCTGCCCTAAGCGGACGCACGTCCTCAGGCGGCGGCAGCGGCTGGAAAGCTGCTGACATTGCCCCCGCCACCGGTATATGCCCGGGTCCCAGGCGTATCCGCAGAAATTCCGCGGCGTTGCCCAGCGGTGAATAGTCGCGGTATTGGCCGTCCTCGGCCGTGTCGAAGCGCCAAAGCCCTATGGTCTCGCCGTCCACGTCGAGCCTCTGCGGCACGTCCCTTATCTCACGCGCCGTTTTCGACAGCCGCGCCTCGGCGATGAAGCCCTTGCACCGAAGCTCAAGCGTCGCGAGGGCGCCAAAGGCCAGCGGCCCGGGGATGCTCTTATCCGGCGGCGGCGAAAGGGCCACATTGGCCTCTTCCGCACCGTCTACGTACAACCGCACCCGGTCACGCTCCAGCACCATCGCCACGTAATGCCATTGTCCATCGGTTAGGCAAACGCCGGTCCAGGCGTGGTCTGGCTGGCGTCCGGGCAAGTAACAACCCAGGATGCCCGCGCCAGGCGTGGTGAATAGCTCCCAGTGGGTGGGTGAGGCTTTGGACTCATTGGCCACGATGATGTTGTACTCGGCTGCGCCCGTGAGCCGCACAAAACATTCGAAAGTCAGCGGGACGGCGCTATAGGCTGGGTTGGCTGGGGCCAAGGCCACCCCACGGGTGGTGTCGAGGCCGCGGCGTTCAACCTGCGCCCAGGCGAGGCCCATCATCCCCGCCAGGCCTGCGCCCACAATACTACGCGGTAGGCTTCCCTTCATGAGCCGGGCTGTCCCCCTTTGCCTTTAACGTTGCCAACTCTCAGACTCATGCTGTGTTGTGTGTGCGCCTGGCGCACATCCAACGACAAACTCCCCGACGCAGATTGCATCCGAAGGAAACCCATTGGCGGTCTTTGCGCGACCCGCCAGGACGGCCGACGCAGTTAGGCCCGGGCACGGCATTGCGCACGAATGTTGTACTCCATGAACCCGACGCATATTATCACAGCACAGTTTTGCAAGAATCGTTCTCTAAAAAGGGTTGTCTCCCAATTTTTATTCCCCAACTTTTTCTGCTTTCAGCACTGCCTGCGGCCCTTGATTGGCGGGCGCTGTCCCGAGTCCACAGACGTCCTTGCGGCTCCACCGCTATTCCTTTGCCCGCCGGTGGAACCTGCCCGGAACAAATCGGCATGCCAGGGTGTCAACCTGCTTGGGGGCGGAGGGAGTATTTTGTTCTTGGTCTGGTCACTCTATTCGGGAGCGATGCACGCTGATGCGCCACGGAAAGCTCGGTGCCTCCTTCTCTCGCAGGGAGTTTTTGCGCTTGACTGCCGGCTTGGCTGCGGGGGTGCTGGTTGGTAGAGGCGGCTTTGCCGCAAATGGGGGAGAGACCCCGGATGTAGTTCTTGCTCGTGGCGGCGATATGGAAGCCCGCCTTTCGGCTGTGCTCCGGCCCTTTGGTGGTCTGGCGGCTTTTGTGAAAAAGGGCGACAGGGCGGTCATCAAGCCCAACGCAGCCTTTGCAGAAACACCAGAAGCCGGCGGCAATACCACCCCAGAGCTTATCACGGCGCTAGTGAGAGCCTGCTGGCAGGCTGGCGTGGCGTCGGTTACCCTCGTTGAGCATTGTCTGTCCAATCACGAGCTTTTCGGCACCGACGATGACCCCTCTGGTATTACCCAGGCGGCTAAGGCCGCTGGCGCCTCGATACTGGCTACCCGCGGCGTGCCAGAAGCCTACCGGCCCATCCGGGTGGGGGCCCCTGGCATGGACGAAATGCCCGTGACGGCTGCTATTCTCGACGCCGACGTTGTTATCAACCTTCCGCGCCTGAAGAGTCACCCCGGCACGGGCTATACCGTCTCGATGAAGAATCTCATGGGCGCTGTCGCTAACCCCGGAGCCATGCACGAAGGGGGCGTTGAACCGCTCTGCCAGCGCATCGCCTGTCTGGCCCACGGGCTGCAGCCGCATATCAGTCTCAACATCGTGGACGCCACGCATGTGGTCCGCGACTGGGCTGCCGGCCGGCCGGCTACCCTGACCCGCGCGGACACCCTGATTGCGGGCGTCAACATGGTCTCTGTTGACGCCGTTGGCGTCACCCTTTTCGACGACGACCCTCTCGGCCACTGGATTTGCGGCTGGAATGGCAACCCCATCCAGGAGCAGTACATCGCCTACGCGCACCGCATGGGCTGGGGGCCGGCTGACTTATCGTCCGTCCGTTTGCTTCGGGTTGATGTTTGACTCGTTACCGCACGCCGAAAGTCGAGGCGACTGTTGCGAAACCTTCTTTGCACGGGCGGTTCGCTCGCACCCACTATAAGTTGCCGGCATCAATCTGTGCCGTTCGCGGACTGGGAGCTGCGCCAAGGCTAGTTTTGCCACAGTCTCCGAGTAACTTCTTCCATAGGGCGGTATTGTGAGCCTTAGACATGAATCTTGGACATGCTGGCGCTGGGCACAAACAACGTCGCTGTGGCGCTAGTTGGCCGACCGCCTGTACATCACCTGTTCATGTCTGGGCATCCTAATGACCAGGCAGCAAATGCTGGTACTGTGCCTTGACAGTTGCCGTCTCCATTGACTTAGGGGTGCGTAGCGAGACCGATAGAGAAAGCGAAAGCTCGTCCCGCGGGGGACGAGCTTTCCTGTTTAACTTGCGTCAGCGAGGGGGCAAACCTGCCACGCCGCCCTGTTGGAGGCGCGGAGGGGAATCGAACCCCTGAATAGCGGATTTGCAGTCCGCCGCCTTACCACTTGGCTACCGCGCCTCGCCGGTCTATGTATCGCGGCCTGGTCGCCAGCCGCAGAAGACAGCCCAATTCTACTGGAGCGGGAGACGGGATTCGAACCCGCGACCTTCTGCATGGCAAGCAGGCGCTCTACCAGCTGAGCTACTCCCGCTCCGTGTTTGCCAAGGCCGGCGGCGCATATCGCGCTGTGCTTCATATATTAGCCAGAGAGCCGGCGGTAGTCAAGAGCGCGACGGAAACTCTAATTCTGTGCCCCGGGCTAGTTGTCACCTGTAGATGGAGCGGGAGACGGGACTCGAACCCGCGACACCCGGCTTGGGAAGCCGGTGCTCTACCACTGAGCTACTCCCGCTCTATGGTGGGCGGTAGAGGACTTGAACCTCTGACCTCGTGCGTGTGAAGCACGCGCTCTGGCCGGCTGAGCTAACCGCCCGAATTGTCTGGTGCCGAGGGCGGGACTTGAACCCGCACGCCCGAAATTGGGCACTAGGCCCTCAACCTAGCGTGTCTGCCAATTCCACCACCTCGGCCGCACCTTAGATTATACCCAGTACCAGCGGAGCAAGTCAATCTTCACCCAGGATAGAAAAGCGTCCAGTGCGCGCAGAGTTCTAGTTAGGGCCAGCCGTGCGCCGACCTGCGACGGCTTTAGCGGTGACTTTTCTGGGCAGACCGTCGTCAGAGTCGCTTCTGCGGCTCCCGTGCTGGGTGGCAGATAAAGGGTTAGGTGCATCGCGTTGTACACCTTATTCGATCCGGATAAGCCAACGCCAGCTTTGGCAACAGTGCCCTGGGGGACAGGTTTTTCGCGGAGGTTTGTTCCCCGGGCGGTCTGTTGTGCAGACGCGCCTGGGCCTTTACGCTTCATTCGGAGCGAGAATGGTGTGCTCTTGCTGTCGAGACGGACGTGGGCCTTTGGTTGGCACTAGGCTAGTGGCTCCAAAGACAGGACCAGCAGCTTGGTGGCAGTGGGGGAGTTTCCTTGTACGGTAGAACCTGCTAGACTTCACGAGAGTGCTTGGAGGCGGTGAGGGGAGACAGGGTCCCACTGCAACGAAGAATATGTCTGGGCGAGCAAATTCAGAGCCAGAGCACAGGGAGTGAACATGGGACGTTGCTGGGGCTAGTAGTTGTGACGGGAAGCAAGGAGTGATAGCGATGGCAGTTGGCAAGGTGATTCAGGTCCGGGGGCCAGTGGTGGACGTGGAGTTTTCCGATGGGGAATTGCCCGAGCTTCTTGAGGCAGTGGTGATACGCGACGAGGCCAGAGGCATAGACCTGGTAGTTGAAGTGGCCCAACAGCTTGGCGACCGCGCCGTCCGTTGCATTGCCATGGACGTCACCGATGGGCTGGTGCGCGGAATGCAGGCAGAAAGCACAGGCGGACCTATCAGGGTGCCGGTGGGCAAGACTACCCTGGGGCGGCTCTTCGACGTTCTTGGCCGGCCCATTGACGGCCTCGGGCCCGTTGAAGCACAGCGCTATGAGCCAATCCATAAACCCCCGCCCTCCTTCCAGGACCAGGCCGTGGCTGTCGAGCAATTCGAGACGGGCATCAAGGTCGTTGACCTGCTATGTCCCTTTCCCCGCGGGGGAAAAATTGGTCTTTTTGGCGGAGCCGGTGTGGGGAAAACCGTGCTCATCATGGAGCTGATTCACACTGTCGCCACGAAGCACCAGGGCGTCTCGGTGTTTGGGGGCGTCGGAGAGCGGACCCGTGAGGGCAACGACCTATGGCTGGAGATGAAAGAGTCTGGCGTACTAAAGAGTACGTGTTTAGTCTTCGGCCAGATGAATGAGCCACCCGGGGCACGTTTGCGCGTTGGCTTGACTGCCCTCACCATGGCCGAATACTTCCGCGATGATGAACACCAGGACGTGCTCTTGTTCATTGACAACATCTTCCGCTTCACCCAGGCTGGATCAGAGGTCTCGGCCCTGTTGGGCCGTATACCTTCCGCCGTTGGCTATCAGCCTACGCTGGCCACCGAAATGGGAGAGCTTCAAGAGCGTATTACGTCCACGAGGTATGGCTCTATCACTTCTGTGCAGGCCATTTACGTCCCGGCCGACGACTATACCGACCCAGCTCCAGCTACGACCTTCGCCCATCTCGACGCTTCTATCGCGCTGAGCCGTGAGCTTTTTGAGCAAGGTATCTACCCGGCCGTAGACCCTCTGGCGTCTTCCTCGCGCCTTCTTGACCCGCTCATCGTATCCCAGGACCACTACGAAGTTGCCCGCGGTGTGCAGCAAATCCTGCAGCGTTATAAGGACCTTCGCGACATTATCGCTATCCTGGGTGTTGAGGAGCTATCCGACGAGGACAAACTCGTGGTACATCGGGCGCGCCGCGTCCAGCAGTTTCTTACGCAGCCGTTCTTTGTGGCGGAGGTGTTCACCGGATTGCCAGGAGTGTACGTGCCTGTTGAAGAGACCGTCCGGGGGTTTCGCGAAATCCTCGACGGCAAGCATGATGATCTACCCGAAGACGCTTTTCGCATGGTCGCTACCATAGACGACGCTGTGGCCAAAGCAAAGGGGCGGGTGTAGGTAATGGCCAGGCCCTTTCACCTGACTGTGCTCAAGGAGGACGGGAAGGTTTTCGACGGCGACGTTGTGCACGTGCGTGCCCCGGGCACGGAGGGAAGCTTCGGCGTTTTGGCGCGCCATGCACCAATGGTCGCAGAGTTGGG
>JANZZA010000362.1 GCA_026419655.1 Armatimonadota bacterium
GCCGTCAAGTATGCCGCCGCGGGCCAGTGGCCGGCCTTGCGAAACGCTGGCCAAGGCGCCGAAGGCTGCTTATTTTCTTTTCCGCTGCTCACCCAAGCAGGCTTCATTATGGCCTCACCAGTCGCATAGGATTTTCTCGGCTGAAGGGCGCAGGCTCGAGGCCCTGGATTGGCAGCCAGGAGCGATACGGAGTCCCGCAAGTCCCGGCGGTAGCAAAGTCGCAAAGAGTAAGGCTCGCCTCCCCTTCGGTGGCTTTCGTCATTACCCAGGGCTGCGGCCAGTCAGTCGCAGCGCGGACAGCGCGCAGCCTTATGCCGGCCGCGTCCATAGGTGGCAAGGCATCAGGATTTGTGCCGGGGTTGAATCGGCGGTCATAGGTGAGCAATATCGGCCCGCGATAAATGGACGCCTTGCCCTCGCATTCGCGCTCCCCAACCCAAAACCACGGCCGGAAGTCGAAGCGTAGCTCTATTACGTCGCCTTCTTTCCAGGGCCCCAACAGGCTGGCATAGGTGGCGGGCTGGGCCCTCACGGGCTTGGCGTTGACCCTCAGCGCCGTGCGCTCGGACCATCCTGGGATGCGGAGGAAAAGCGGCAGGCCACCGCCTGCAGCGGCCGTGATTTCTATCCGCACGGTTGCCTCGGCCGGATATTCAGTGACCTGGCGCAGCTTCATTCGGCGGCGCCCGACGGTCGGCAGCGAAATGTCACAGGGGCCGTAAAAGTTGACTGCCCAGCCGTCGTCCATCGGCACAACTGCCCAGCGGACAATCTCTCCGATGGGCCGCGGGCCATTCACCGAGCAGCAGCTAAGGTCCGGCCCGCCCACGGGCCCCTGCCAGTGAAGCTCCTGGCCATACCGCCGCAGGCCGTCCATGGGCGTGTTGTAGGCGCAGTCGCGGCCCGACGGCGGTAGGGCGCCCAGAGCCGAGTTTAACGTGGACAGCTCCAGCTCGTCGGCCAGGCGCGGGTCGCCGGTGAGCCGTAGCATATCGGCGGTAAAGGCCAGCCACGCGACTGTGCAGCACGTCTCGATGGCCCGCTGGTCGTAGGGATTGCCCGTCATTTCCTCGGCCGACGTGATGCCGCCGGTGTTGTGGCGGTCGCCAGCGAGGCCGTCCCAGTAGATGTGCTCGACGGCCTGCCGAAGCTCAGCGCGGCGCGTTATCTCATACAGGCCAACGATGCCTTGAAACTGGTGGAAACTTTCCCAGCGGTGCGCCGGAAACTCACATACCCGCTTGCCGGCCAGGGCGCTTTTTATGTATTGGCCCGTACCCTCCCGGTCCCATTGGCCCACCACCCACTCGGCCATGTCCAGGTAGCGTTTCTTGCGCGTGCGGGCATAAAGCTCGGTCATCGCGTGGATGACGCCGTAGTTCATCTGGCCCATGGCACCGTCGTTTATCATCATGCGGTCGGCGTCCATGAAAACGCGACACAACAGGTCGGCAGCCTTTTCAGCGGCGCGAAGGGCCGGGGCATAACCAGTCTGGTCATAGTGAAGCAGCAGGCCGAGGATGGCGTGATAGTGCCCCCAGGCGTCCCAGAGGCCTTCGCCGGTCAGGCGGCGGTCCCTGGGCCACGGGCCCAGGTAGCCGTCCGGGGTCTGGGTGGCGATTAGGTCGTCCACCACGCGCCGGATGGTAACAGCCAGGCGCTGGTCACCCGTCAACTGCTGCACGAAGGCAGCCGCGGTGAGGTACTTGCCAGCAAACTCTCCGGCCCACGGCACAAGCTCGCGCGGCGGCGTCTCGTCCCGGTCGCGCATAATCTGCAGCATCGCGGGATTGGCCGCAGGTGCCACTAGCAGCCAGTTCTCCACTATCGCCTCCAGCCTTTGCGAAAGGAAGCTTTCGGCTGCCAGCCTTATTTGCGGCTGCTCACCGCCAACTCCTACAGACGTAGCCAGGGCCGTCGTCAGGCCAAGCGCAAGCATTTTGCCGTCCCCTAGCGCATAATTGCTGTCCTTCGCTGCAGTTCTTGCCGCGCCGGTCCGGTCCTTCGTAAGGCTGGTGTAAGCGTCGTGCTTGCGATTTTGAGGGCGTCAATGTGTAAGGCCCGGCTGCCTTTCGCTTTTGAAGATACGGAACGCCGGCGCCGATTCCCGGCCTCCCTGCGCCGCAGAAGATTGATTCTGAAGAAGCGTTCCCGACTTTGGAGCTGGGGTGGAAAACTTTGGTAAGGGGACGCGGGGGAAAGGTCTTTCCAGAGGATTCCCCCCAAATTATTGTTGCAACGAGCGCGTCAGTAGCCGCAGGGGGTTGTTGCAGACGGCACACAGCCCTGTACCTGTCTCTTATACACATCT
>JANZZA010000050.1 GCA_026419655.1 Armatimonadota bacterium
GCCCTGGTGCGCCTGGGGGACGCGGGGCGCAGCCGCCTGCTGGTCGTCAACGACCGCCATGAGTTGGTTGGCATCATCAGCCAAAGTGACGGGCTGCGGGCCCTGCGGGGACCTGATTAACCCCTCTGCAGAAGGTGCCCACCACGCGAGATGCTCGAACTAGTGCCGGATATGTTGCCCAGCACACGAACTACTCCCTCCAGTGCCGCGGATGTCGCCTGGCGCATTAGCCACCCCTGCCACTTCAGGGGACGTCGCCAGCGCATGAGCCGCTCGCACCAGCGCCGCGGGCGTCGCACAGCGCGTTAACCAAACACACCAGGAGCCCTCAGGAAAATCGGCTCAATGAAAGCCTCCCGGCGCGCAGGAGCGCTATTCAGGTTCTATCCCCAGAACCCGATTATGGGGGCCTGCTCCCAGTAATTAGGGGCGCGCCTATGGGGGCGGTCGCTGGCCGGCCTTTCGAGACCGCCTGCTCCCGGTAAGTAGGGGCGCGTTTTCTAACAAGGTGGCGTCGTATTCGACTGCTTCGCTTGCCCCCATTCCGTAGGGGCGTGCCGTACTAATCCCTTACGTCTGGGAATGGAATAAGGCTTTGTCCCCAGCACGCCAAGGCTCGCCGTCTGTCTCGGTTTTCCCGCGGCGTTCTGAAACCCCTGTCCCCAGCACGCGAAGGCGTGCCGGCCCGAGGCACTAGAAGGAGGTGCCCTGCACTGCCTGCTTCCGGCACCAATGTGTGCACTCTGCCCATGCCGTCGCAGCCTATGATTCGGTGCGCCTGCTCCAGGCACCGAGGGGCGCGCCGACGCCAAGACCAGCAACGCAACCCAACAGCTTGCGGTAGGAGGACCGCCTGGCTCCGGGCGGCTTCCCCCGCGTAAGGGCGCGATAGACGCAAACAAACGCAGAATCGGCACGGCCCATCGGCAGCTGCCAGATTGTGTAGCAACAGGCAAAACAGTCGCAGGACCAGCGGATATGGGCGGCAGGAAGAAAAACACACAGTTCTGTGGCTAGCCGTCTTCGATGTGTTTCCGTGACGTTTGCTGTCTAAAAAGCGCTGTCTGTTTGTTCTCCTGCTTGCGAGGAAAGACAAGAGCAACAATCTATGACCAAATCACTGGAGCCGCGAATAGAAAATAGTTGTCAGGACGTGAAGAGGACTGTATATTGCGCACCACTTCGGGCAGCGATTCCGCGAGGGAGGAACCGATGATGACGCCTAGGCAGAGATTCATTACCGCCGTTTCGGGCGGGATACCTGACCAGGTTCCCTGCTCACCGCTGATTCATCATCGCTACGCCAGGAAAATACTCGGCCGCACCGACTGGCGGGCGTGTTTTGAGGTACACAAAATGCTGGGCTCAGTGGCGCACCGCGGGCCGTTGGGCATTGGCTGGCACGTGCCGGAGTGGCCGCCTGGATATTCGTGGCGCAGCGAGGAAGTGCCAATGGAGGAGGGGCGGCATGGACTGCGCTCCTGGATCACCACCCCCAACGGCGAACTCACCAGTCTCCACGTATGGGGATTCGTGCCAGACGACCCCGAAGTGGGCAAGATAGTCGAGCCTTATGTGAAACAGCCTGAGGACTGGCGTATTTTTGCCGACTGGATGGCAGCGCAGGCTGAGTACGGTAAACCCGATGTCAGCCAGGCCTGCGAAGCTTACGAAGTCATGGGAGAAGAAGGGGTGGCATCCATTGGCTTTGGGTCTGTTTTTACGCAGCTCGGCACCGCGCGCGACATGCAGCCGATAATCTACGACCTGTATGACTGCCCGGACTTGTTGCAGGCGGCCGCGGAGCCAGCAGCTCACATCACGCGCGAGTGCGTCAAAGCCTTCGTGAACGACGCGCCCAACGAAGTGGCCTGGCTGGACATCTGCTGGGCCACCGGCGCTGAGCTAACCATTGAAGATATGGAGCGCTGGGTGCTGCCCGAGTGCCGGGAAGTAGTGGAAATCGTCCACTCGCGGCCCGGCAAGTACATAGGCTACTACAGTTTAGGGCGCATTCGCCGCTACATGCCTGCTCTGGTGGACACCGGCGCGGACTTCATCGAGACCTTTGAGCAGAACATGGGCGACCTGCCTCTATGGGAAGCCAAGAAACTCTACGGCGACCGCATCTGCCTGATGGGCAACTTCGACTGCCTCATCCTCGCGCGCGGGACCGTTGAACAAGCACGTGAAGAGGCTCGCCGCTGCCTGCGGGAAGCCATGGAAGGCGGGCGGTATGTAATGGTCACCGCCGACGAGGTGCCTACGGACGCCAAGTGGGAAAATCTTCGGGCCATGGTCGAGGTCTGCGAGGAAGAGGGACGCTACCAGTAGGCAAGTTACAGCCGCCTGACCTGTGCGGTTGAGAAGGAGGGAAAAACATGGCTGACAAGCTGGCTGCCGAAGGCGGAGCTCCAGTGCGTCAAAAGCCCTTTCCCGGCCGCCCCAAGTTCAACCTGGCCGACGCCCATCACCTTATAGAGGCGCTGGAACAGGGAACCCTGTTCTTCCCCATTGCAAAGAAAGTCTTCGACTTCCAGCGACGCTTTGCTGATATGTATGGCGTGCGGTATGCGGTTGCGTCTACGTCCGGCACGGCGGCCATCCACGTCGCCTTAGGCGCCATCAACCCCGAGCCGGGTTCCGAGGTAATCACCACACCGGTATCGGACCTGGGCACGGTCGCGCCCATTTTGCTGCAGAACTGTGTGCCCATTTTTGCAGACGTGCAGCTCGACACGTTCAACCTCGACCCTGCCGACGTTGAGGCCAAGATAACCGAGCGGACGGCGGCGATAATAGTGGTGCACTGCTGGGGCCAGCCAGCGGACATGGACGAGATAATGGACATAGCCCGCCGCCACGAGTTGCCCGTAATTGAGGACTGTGCCCAGGCACACCTGACGCGCTACAAAGGCCGTCTCGTCGGGACCATCGGCGAGTTGGGCGCCTTTAGCCTGCAGGACTCCAAACACCTGCAATGCGGCGACGGCGGCGTAACAATCACAGATAACCAGGAATATGGCGAGCGGGCTGAGCTCTTCGTGGACAAGGGGTGCGACTGGACCGAAGACCGCAAATACCGCGTGCGCTACGCGTTCCTGGCGCCGTGCTACCGTATGACTGAGCTGCAAGGGGCCGTCCTCTGCGCTCAGCTTGATCGGCTGGAAGAAATCGTCAAGCGGCGCCAGGAGCTGGGCGACATGCTCGTGCGCCTGCTCCAGGGCGTCCCCGGCGTCCATCCGCCAGCCCGCCGGCCCGACCGCGAACATTCCTACTGGAGCTTCCCGCTGCGCATTGATGAAGAAGTCCTTGGTGTCACGCCGGCGCGATTCGGGGAGCTACTGGTCGCCGAAGGGATACCGGCCGGCGGCGCATGGCTGGGCAAGCCTCTGTACATGTTCGAAGCCCTCGCAGAGCAGATAACTTACGGCTCGTCCCACTGCCCCTTCACGTGTCCCTGGTACAAGGGCGACCCCGTTCAGTATTATGAGGGAATGTGCCCCAATGCCGAACTGGGCTTCCGCCAGCTCCTCTGCATATGGTTTCACGAGGGCTGGACAGAGCGCGAGGTAGAAGACACGGCAGCAGCGGTGCATAAGGTGGCCTCGGCCTTGACGGGATAGGCCGCCAGTCCTCCCTCAGGACGGTCCGCTTGCCGCGAGGCACTTGGGAATAGGTCAGGTAAACGGGGCACAACAAAGAAGTCAAAGTCTTGTCTGGGGGAAACCCTTTGAAAAGGGTTTTCCCCCAGACCCCCTTCCCAAACTTTCTCGCGATGCTCCCACCTCACACGCCGCGTGCCAGACCGGGAACGAGGGCGCCATGACGGCCGGCCCAAAGGAAAGGATAAGACCATCTAAGACCGCCGACTGAAGACCTCCGGGTTCACGCAGAAAGTGGGGCACGCGCCGCTGAAGCTCTCGATTAGGTTTTCGGCCACGCGCAGGTTTACCTGCTCAATGGTCTCACGGGCGTTGTTGCCGCAGTGAGGCGTGAGGACGCAATTGGGAAGCTTAAGCAATGGGTCATCGGGGTCAGGCGGCTCCTTGGCGAAAACGTCAAGTCCGGCACCAGCTATGCGGCCGTCACGCAGAGCCTCGTAAAGAGCATGCTGGTCAACCAGGCCGCCGCGAGCGGTGTTGATGAGAAAGGCCGTGGGCTTCATGAGGGCCAGCGCCCGCGCGTCAATCATTTGGCGGGTTTGTGGAGTCAGAGGCGCATGGAGAGAAACAAAGTCAGACTCACGCAGTAGCTCTTCGAGTGACACATACCGCACGCCTATTTCCTCGGCCTCGGTTCTGGGCTGAAGGTCGTAGCCAAGAACGGTCATGTTGAAGCCGCGCGCCCGCCTGGCGACCGCCATGCCAATTGCGCCAACACCCACCAGCCCCAGCGTCTTTCCCCACACCAGCGTCGTCTGAAATTCCTGCCACTGGCCCGTGCGCACCCACCGGTCCGCCTCGACTATGCGCCGGGCCACAGCCAGCATCAGCGCGAAGGCCAGGTCGGCCACCGTGTCAACGATAAGGCCTGGCGTATTTGTCACAACGATTCCCAGGCGAGTGGCAGCCTCGAGGTCAACGGCGTCCACTCCAATGCCCCATCGCGCAATAGCCCGCAGCCGCGGCAACTGCTCTAGCACCCGCACCGTCAAGGGGTCATTCCCTGCCACAATAGCATCGAAATCAGGTAGCAGAG
>JANZZA010000419.1 GCA_026419655.1 Armatimonadota bacterium
GGTCTCGTGGGCTCGGAGATGTGTATAAGAGACAGCCTTAACCCTCAGCAAAGAGAAGCCGCTATCGCAGTGGACGGCCCTGTGCTCATCTTCGCGGGCGCCGGCAGCGGCAAAACGCGCGTCCTCACCTACCGGCTCGCCTATCTGGTGCGATACGTCGGTGTGCCCCCTCAAGAAATCCTGGCCGTCACCTTCACCAATAAGGCCGCTGACGAGATGAAGGCGCGCATTGCTCAGCTAGTTGGAGAACGGGCCGCTCTGGTGACTGCCGGAACCTTTCATTCAATCTGTGCCCGACTACTGCGCATAGACGGCGAAGCTATCGGCGTACCCCGCAATTTCGTCGTTTTCGACGAGGGCGACCAGCTATCCCTGGTCCGAGCAGCTCTCAGCGCCCTCAACTATGACCCCAAGCTGTACAAGCCTGCCGACGTCTTGAACGCCATAAGTCGGGCGAAAAACGAACTGCTGGGTCCCGAGGAATATCGAAAGTCTGCCAAGGGGCCATTTGAAAAGGTCGTCGCCGCCGTTTATCGGCGTTACCAGGCTGCCCTAGCAGAAAACCGGGCGCTCGACTTCGACGATCTGATAAATAAGGCCGTGGAGCTGCTACAAACTCAGCCTGCCATCCTGGAGAAATGGCAGCGGCGCTGGCGATATATTCTCGTAGACGAATACCAGGACATAAACGACGCACAATACCGTTTCGTACATCTGCTGGCGTCTGGGCACCGCAACATATGTGTGGTGGGTGACGACGACCAAAGCATTTACGGATGGCGGGGTGCCAACGTAACCCTAATACTGCGCTTTCACCAGGACTACCCAGAAGCCAAAGTCGTCTACCTGGAGCAAAACTACCGCTCGACGAAGAAAATCCTTGAGTGCGCCAATGCTGTTATAGCGCACAACGAAGCCAGGGCGCCCAAGAAGCTGTGGACTGCAAACTCCGAGGGGGAAAACGTCACCGTTTACGGCGCCATTAACGAAACAGAGGAGGCGGAGTGGACTGTTGAGGTAATCCGCGACCTTGTGAGCCAGGGGCGCAGGTATGGCGACGTGGCCATCCTGTACCGAACCAATGCAATGTCGCGCCACTTCGAGGAAGCTCTTATGGAGGCAGGCGTCCCCTACCGCATCGTGGGCGGGGTCCGGTTTTACGACAGGGCAGAGATAAAGGACGTGGTGGCCTACCTGCGCGTGGCACACAATCCCAACGACAATGTTTCGGCCCAGCGCATCCTTATGCGGCCGCCGCGGGGCATCGGAGAAAAGACTGCCGCCCTGGTGAGTGGGCTTGCCGGAGGTCAGGGCATCAGCTTGCTGGAAGCCTGTCGGCGGCTGGCCCAGGACGAAAGGATAAGGCCTGGTGCACGCCACGCCTTGGCAGACTTCGTCGGACTCATAGAATACCTGACCGCGCAAGCAGAAACTGCGTCAGTGTCGGCGATGGCCAGACTGGCGGTAGAGAAGACTGGCTATCTGGCATGGCTACAGGGAAGTTCCAGTGCGGAACAGCTATCCCGGGCCGAGAACGTTCAAGAGTTCGTCAGCCTGGCTGCCGACTATGAAGAACGTCACCCCCATGCCCGTCTGCCTGATTTCCTCGAATACGTCGCGCTGATGTCAGACATTGACGAGGCAGGCGAGATTGGCAATCAGGTCGCGCTGATGACGCTCCATTCGGCCAAGGGTCTCGAGTTTCCCGTGGTCGTAATGGTAGGCCTGGAAGAAGGGACCTTCCCCCATGAGCGGTCCCTGGGCACCCCAGCGGAAGAGCAGGAGGAGCGCCGGCTGTGTTACGTAGGCATGACGCGGGCTAAAGAACTGTTATACCTGACCTATTGCCGATACCGCACAATCTACGGAACACGGACCCCCAGGGTGCCATCGCGATTTCTCGCGGACCTTCCCCCGACAGTCGTGACGTGGGTGGGAGAGCGGCCGGATTCAACCAGGCGGGCTGGGATTCCTGAGCCACTGGCTCCGTCCGGCCTATCGGTGGGACCTGTGGTGAGAGTGCGCGAAGGCAAGCTCGACCTGGTCAGTCTCGTAGACAGCGCCAGGAAACGACGAGAGGGGCGAGTCGCTCCAGCAACTGCGGAGCCGAAACGTGTGATCCAACCCACGAGTGAACCAACGCCCGCTAGCAACGCCGATAAGACAGGCAGCGCCCGACACCTCCACCCCGGTGCCAAGGTCCGCCATCACAAGTTCGGCGAGGGAACGGTCTTCTCTGTCGAGGGAGAAGGCAACGACGCAGTAATCACGGTCATTTTCGCCTCTGCAGGTATTCGCAAACTCGCGGCGCAGTATGCTAGGCTGGAAATGCTTGGCTGACTGCTGCTGAATCAATAGCAGGCGCCTTACTGAGATCCCAAATACCCACGGGAGGGAAATGACCGTGATCGCATGGGGCAAATACGAAGAGCCGCGTCCAGGAGAGATTGACGCCGTGCTATCGCAGGCCCCCATCGCCTGCCTGCCGTGGGGGTTGCTGGATTTGCACGGTCCCCAGAATCCGATTGGCCTGGACGCACTGAAGGCGCACGCACTGTGTCTGATGGCTGCGGAGCGGACAGGCGGACTGGTGTGGCCACCGATTTTTGCTGGCTACCACACCATGAAGCCACACGCAGGATTTCAACACACCATCGAAGTGCCC
>JANZZA010000198.1 GCA_026419655.1 Armatimonadota bacterium
CCAGTCCGCGGCGACCGCCCCGCGGAAGCTACGAAAAGCGCCTCCAGCAGCGTTGTCTTTCCGCTGGCATTGGGACCAACTACGGCGATAACGCCAGCAGGCCAATCAAGAGACAGCTCACGGAAACAACGGAAATTGATAAGCCTCAGATTCGTGGCTCGCATGTCGCAAACGAAAGTGGCCTCCGGCCGGACCCATTATGCCCGACAAAGCCGCCAGGGCCAACTCCTCCCACCAGGAGGTGGCGCAAGTCTGTCCGAGGTACACAAAAGGGTACAGAGCTGTGCGCCAAACCTTTTACTTGCGTTCACTTCCTGCGGTCACCGAGACGGCTGTTTCGGTGGTCACTAAAGGATTACCCCGCAGCAAGCTGCTTTGGGAGTTTTTCAGCTTTCAAGGGCTACTCCAGGAAGACCCAGACACAACCGACCAGTCTTTTTCTTGGCGCACGGGAGCAACGTGCTTGACGCGTCCAGAGAGGGTATAATCCAAGCGTATCTGGTATAGCTCTTAGTACGACTATGAGAGGTGCCGGCGCATCCGGCTGATAGATAAGTGGCTTTAATTCTGCGCCTGTTTACTTTTGCTCGGCGGTACCGGTGGCGGCTGTTGCTGTCCTTGTGCCTGGTATTTGTTACCACCGGGCTTGGACTGGTCGGACCGTACATCACCAAGCTCCTGGTAGACAACTTCGGCGGCTGGCATAAGCTTTCGGCGGGGCAGCAACAGACCGAGCGTCCTCATGCCCTCGTGCTTTTCCTGTCCATCATAGCCCTCATGCTGGGTCTGCAGCTTACCAATGCCCTCATTGGCTACTCGCGCTCGATGATTCTGGCTTTCGTCGGCACACGGGCAATTTTTGACCTGCGATCCCAGCTTTTCCGGCACGTCCAGCGGCTCAGCATGCGTTGGTTTGAGCGCCACAGCCACGGCGGGATAATGGCCCGAGTGCTTTACGACGTGGACGCCGTGCAATACGCCCTGGCAGGCGGCATAGTGGACATGCTGGCTAACGCAGTCACCCTGGTAGCGGTACTGGTGGTGCTTTTCTGGCGGGCGCCAGGGCTGGCAGTCATCGGCATAGCAGCCCTGCCCCTGTACGTGGCCAATTTCCTGCTTTTCCAAAAGCCCATCCGCCGCGTAGCCGGGGAAGCCCGCGACCAGTACAGCGAAGTCTATGCGATTCTTTCAGAGTCGATTGCTGGCATTAAGGTTGTGAAGGCCTTTGCCAGAGAACAACACGAGGCACGCAAATTCGTGCAGGAACTGCGCAACAGCGTGGATCTTTCCATGCAACTGGCCCGATTGCGCACGCTGCTGAGCATCACATCGGGGATGCTGACCGGCGTAGCGAGTATAGCTGTGTACTACTTTGGCGGCATGAAGATGCTCAATGCCGGCACAATGACCATGGGCGACCTGCTGGCCTTCAACCAGTACCTGGGTATGCTGTACGGTCCGGCCCTGGCTCTCGTTACGGTCAGCGACACCCTCAACTGGATCACCTCCTCCGTGGAGCGCATTTTTGAAACGCTGGATACCGCGCCGGACATCCAGGAGCCCAAAGAGCCTGTGCGCCTGACCGAAATCCGCGGCTACGTAGAATTCGACCACGTGTGGTTCGCCTACGAGCCCGGTGAATGGGTGCTCGAAGATGTCTCGCTCACTGCCGAGCCAGGCAAGGTCGTGGCCCTTGTCGGGCCGTCTGGCTCGGGCAAGACCACCATCGTCCACTTGATACCACGCTTCTATGACCCAACCGAAGGACGGGTGCTCATAGACGGTCACGACCTGCGAGATCTCAACCTGCAATTTCTCCGCCGCAACATAGGCATGGTGCTGCAAGAGAACTTCCTGTTTTCCGGCACCATTCGCGACAACATACGCTATGGCCGACCCGAGGCCACGGATGAGGAAGTAGTGCGGGCAGCCATGGCAGCCAACTGCCATGATTTCATAATGGAGTTTCCGGACGGCTACGAGACCGTAGTCGGCGAGCGAGGTACGAGGCTTTCCGGTGGGCAGCGTCAGCGCATAGCCATTGCCCGGGCGCTTTTGCGCGACCCACGCATTCTCATCCTCGACGAGGCGACGGCAGAGCTGGATTCCGAGTCGGAGGCCTTAATCCAGGAAGCCCTCGAACGCCTAATGCGAGACCGCACCACCTTCATCATTGCCCACCGACTATCAACGGTCATGAACGCCGACCAAATCCTGGTTCTCGACCAGGGGAGAATCGTCGAGCGCGGCACTCATGCCGAGCTGGCGACGGCCGGCGGTTTATATGCGAAGCTTTGTGAGGTGCAGTTCAAACGAGCTCAGGACAAGATAGACGAACACCTGCTGGAGGCGAGCCGGGCGACCAGGAGCTAGCCGACCAGCCCAAAGAAGAGCAAGACCCAACGCAGGAGAGCCCAGCAGATAAACCCGGCCGCCCCGGCCGAAGGTGGCCCCGGCGGCGGGACGGACGGGCTTATGCAACTGGCCGAGCATCAGGCAGGGCCGAAGAAGTTGCAGGCCACCAGCCCACAGCCAGCAGGGATGAGGCTGTGGAAGAGGGGGCTGTGCCCGGTGGAAGTGGCCCGGGGGTACCTGCAGAAGCGAAAAACTCCCCGGCGTCAATGGGCCAGCGCAACAGCGCAGTCTCTGGAGCAATTGACAACCGGCAAGAACTCGACGGAGCGGGTGACAAGGCCCACCTGACCCACTCTACCACCAGCACAGAACCCCATACCCATTCCACTGAGCCCGCCTCAGGCGTTTCTCGCGCCCCTCGGCAAACCCGCTCCGAGAAGAGCCGCCGGCGTCGAAGCCACGGGGCTACAAGCGTTTCCCAAACACCCCAAAGTGGAAACACCGACATCATTGTCAACGTCACACCCCGGGAAACGCGGGTGGCTATCGTCGAGAATGGCCACTTGGTAGAGTTGCTCTGCGAGCGAGGACAGGCCGTCGTCGGGAACATTTACAAGGGGCGCGTGGAGAACGTCGTGCCGGCACTGGACGCGGCTTTTGTGGACTGCGGCATCGAACGCAATGTTTTCCTGCACGTCTCCGACGCTGTTCCCTACGACCCCATTAAGAATGGCAGCCCAAAACTTCCCCGCATCAAAGACCTGCTGCACGAAGGCGACGAAGTGCTGGTACAAGTGACCAAGGGGCCGGTGGAAAGCAAGGGCGCCCGCGCTACAGTGCGACTGACGCTACCGGGCCGGTACTGTGTGCTGGTCAGGGATGGCCAGGCGGGAATTGGCGTATCGAAAAAAATCGAGGACCCTGAAGAGCGCAGAAGGCTGCGGGACTTGGCTGCTGAGCTTCGGCCAGAAGGCTGGGGTATTATCGTCCGCACTCGCGCGCAAGGGGTTCAGCGCCAGGAGCTGCAAAGTGACCTGAAGTTCCTCTTGCGTACCTGGCGCGCCATCGAGACGCGCGCCAGGGCAGCGAGAGCCCCGGCCGTAGTCTACGAGGACCTCAGCCTAGTCTTTGAAATCCTGCGGGATGTGGTGGACCAGCGTGTCAGGCAGATGCTCATTGACGACCGCGAAACCTTTGAGAAGGTCCGCCGCTTTCTTTCCTCTATGGCACCGGGGCTACGGGACTTAGTGAAGCTGTACGAGGGCAAACGCCCAATATTTACCGAGCTGGGCATCGAGCGCGAGCTGGACAAAGCCCTCAAGCCGCGTGTGTGGCTCCCCCATGGCGGCCACATTAACATCGAAGAAACCGAAGCCCTCACCGTGGTTGACGTGAACTCGGGGCGCTTCACAGCTACCGGCTCACTCGCCGACACCGTCCTGCGCACTAACCTGGAAGCAGCCGAGGAAATCGGTCGTCAGCTCCGCCTGCGCGACATCGGCGGCATCGTCGTCATTGACTTCATAGACATGGACCGTCCTGAGCACCGTGAGCGCGTCGCGGAGGCCATGCGGCGCGTATTGGCTGCCGACCGCATGCGTACCCGCATCATGCACATCACCCGCTTGGGCCTGCTGGAGATGACCCGCAAACGCACAGACCTGTCCCTCAGCCAGAGGCTGCAAGAACCATGTCCGTGGTGCGATGGGACCGGTCGCGTGCTTCACCCAACAACCATAGCCACGCGCATAGTGAGCGACCTGCGGACCCTGGCAGCGGATTCGAAGGCAGAAGCTTTCGCAGTAGTCACAGCGCCGGCCGTCGCCCTGGCCCTGGTCGGCGAGCACGGCGAGTTAGCCGAGGGCCTGGAACGCGAAGAAGTCGGCCGGCCCGTGCTTGTGAGGGTAGAACAGGGCAGACACCCGGAAAAATATGAGATAACACCCGGAACCGTAAGGACCCTGGAAAAACGTTTTGGCCGACTGGTCGTGGGGGACGTGATTGAAATCGGACCTGAGCACGTGCTGCATATAGAGCATCCATGTCTGCTGACGGCCGTAAAGGGCGTGCTGTTGGAGGTAACGGACCACGCTCCCGCCCTAAGCGGCAAACTGCGCGTCCGCCTGGTCAAGACCGGGCATTCCTATGCCCGGGGCGTGGTGGCCAAGTAAGCACCCTAGAAACACCTCAAGTGGGCCACAGACCAACCACACCAGGAGCCCAGGAGGACGCGACCAGAAAACAAAACTGGCTGCGGGGGGAGGATTCGAACCTCCACTAACTGGTCCAGAGCCAGTCGTGCTACCCTTGCACTACCCCGCAGCCGCAAGTCTCAGTATACCCGATATGGCCGGAGCTGTCCAGGCTTTCCCGCAGGCAGGGAGTATTCGGTTTTCTAAGCAGACTGTCGCAAAGCGCCCCTTTGGGGGCTGCCGGCCGCGCAAAGTGTTACCCTCGCGCCCTTAAGGTTGTACTCGCCTGTGAGGTCGGCACACGCGAAGGCACGTTGTCCAACGGTCGCCCGAGGCGATTCCCTGCGCCTTACTCCTTCCTGCCCGAAACAAAATCCTGACAAAACCAAATACTGCCCGGCAGCCAACGAGGTTCCGTTACGTCAGGACCTACCCTTCGACCGGACGACGGAGTCGAAGGAGGCTCCCCAACTACTTTCTTCGACGGCCCCATGTGAAGCGTCGCCCAGCGGTCAGTTGCCAATTGTCTTTAGTACCCTTTGCGTCGCTTAGACGGCTTGGCCGCACTCAGGCACGATTTGGCGAGGCCGGGACCCTTCTGCCACCCTGGCAGTCCGGCTGGCCGCGTGTACCCTGGAGCCGTGAGCAGCTAAGCAAAGCTCCTTGGAAAACCGAGGGCCGGCCGGGTAGCGCACTGTACCGTACAAAAAGACGACGGGCACGCGCCGTCCGTGGCTATTCTTGCGGAGCTGATGGTCTTGGCGACGCCCGGGCTACATGGGAATGGAAGCGACCCGGATGCGCCATGACCCGTCCTGGCCTCGCTCGGCCACTACGAACAACTCAAAGACGCCGCCGAGCTCATCCTCCGGCAGCGTCGCACGATATGCGACGACCGCTATGTCCCCTCGCAAAGATGCGATGTGGAAGTCATAGAGCCTTGCCCGCAGCCACGCGTCTTCTGGCTCCTCGGGGGCAAGCTCCTCGCGCAGTTCGTCAGCCGTGGCGAACAAGAACACATCTGTCTGCGCCCCAGGCGACTCACTCACTTCCATGGCCTTGAATGGAAAGACCATACGGCCAACAGTCCCCTCTGCATCGCCGGTGCCCAATGCTTGCCATAGGCCCTTAATGAGGCTCACCAAAACTGCTTTGTCCTGTTCCCGGTCCGTCGGCCCAGGCCAAGCGGCGACCGGCCAAAGGCTCGCAACCTCGCCGGCAGCCGCTAACGTCCCGACCCTCTTGCTGTACCCCATGCCCACTCCCCCCTTTAATGCGTAGTCGAGCACACTATAGCACTGCCGCGAGCAGCCGCAATCGTGACAGCAGTGTTCAACCGTGGGGTGACGGTTGTAAACACTAAAGGGGACATGATGCGCCATTCCAGCCCAACTTGGCAGCGCAGAGCTGCGCAGCTTGCGCATCGGTACGTCTGCCACATGGAGTTTTGCAACAATCGCCAACGGCAGCCGGGGCCGCCCGGCTGCGCTCGGATTTTCTCTGGCGCGCTGGCGCGAGCTACATCCGGTCCCGCATCGCTCTTGAGCAAGCTCCGTCTGGCCGCCTGCTATGAAGACGGGCCGCCCCTGCGTTCTCGGGCCTGAGCTGCTTGGGCCTGTTGCGGCCGGCCAGTTGTTCCACAAGCAAGCCCGCCGAACTACTCCCCGGAATCCTCGTCCTGGAGCTCCTCAAACCCGCCGTCAGCTTCTTCGAGACTCTCCTCCTCGGCGGCGCCCTCATCACGTGCGAGGTCGGCGGTAAGGTCCCAATCGGGAGCGGCTTCAATTTGCTCCATGAGCTGGGTGAGCATGTCGCGCTCCTCCAGGCGCGGCGGAGGCGCAGCAGCCATCTTGGCAGCGACCTCCGGCGCGTAACCAACCTCCGTGTCGCGATGCAGCTCCGCGCCACTGCCTGCAGGTATGAGCCGGCCGATGATGACGTTCTCCTTAAGGCCGCGCAGGGCGTCTACACGATTTTCACATGCTGCCTCTGTTAGCACGCGGGTGGTCCGCTGGAAGGAAGCCGCCGAGAGGAAACCATCAGCCGCCAGAGAGGCCTGGGTGATGCCCATGAGCACAGGTTTGGCCTCAGCCGGCCGCCCACCGAGCTCTTCGGCCCGCCGGTTCTCCTCTTCCAGGACAAAGCGGTCTACAACCTCGCCAGGCAGGAGTCTGGTGTCGCCGGTGTCTCCCTTCTCATCGCCCACCTTGCGATGCCGGAACATCTGTCGGAGAATGACCTCAATGTGCTTGTCGTTGATGTCAATGCCGTGCGTGTGGCGGTAAACGCGCTGGATCTCGCGCAGGATGTAGTCCTGGGCTACGTGGATGCCGTGTTTTTCCAGAATCTCTTGCGGGTCGAGAGGTCCCGCGGTCAAGGGGTCCCCAGCCCGCACCTGCTGCCCCTCCCGGACCAGCAGGTCGGGACCAAGCGGGACGAGGTGCCAGAAATAGAAGGACGCCTTCTCGAAGCCTTCCGCCTCGAGACGGTCTTTGAGCTTCTTGCGAGGCTTTTCACCGCGCTTGGCAATGAGACGTCCGTCGGCGGCGCGGATATCCTCGGCGATGCGACCATTGCGAGCCGCGTCGAATTTCGCAAGCGGCACCTCAGCCGTAATCACGACTGCGCGCACGAGACCGCTCGTGCGGATGCGCTCAACGGTGCCGAAGCACCCTTCGGGTATTTCTGCCACGATGGCCTGGCCCTTGGGCGTCCGCGCTTCGAACAGCTCCACGACGCGCAGCAGGCCTGGAAGTTGAGCCTCCATAGCTTTGGTCATTGCCCGTAGATGCTCGCGCCGCTCCTGGTCGCGCGGCTCGCGCTCAGGCACCAGGTCCTCGACGACACGCTTGACGCCGGGCCAGTACAAAGCCAACTGCTCGGCCATGCGCAGACGGCGGCTGCGCACGTCCGCGACCCCTGTAATGTACTCGCCAGCTATGCCGCCGGTGTGGAAGGTGCGCATGGTCAACTGAGTGCCGGGCTCGCCAATGGACTGGGCCGCAATGATGCCGACCGCCGTGCCAAGCTCCACCGGCTTCTGCCAGGCCAGGTCCCGACCGTAGCACTTGGCACATATCCCGTGGCGCATGTCGCAGGTCATGGGCGAGCGGATCCAGACGGACGGCAGGCGGGCCTCCGATATGCGCTTGGCGGCCCGCTCGGTTATCTCCTCGTTGGCCCGCACCAGTATCTCACCCGTCTCCGGGTTTACCACGTCATACAGCGCCACTCGCCCGATGACGCGCTCTTCCAGGGTCTCATACTTCTCATCGCTTATCGCTGGCGGCAAGTCAGCGCTGCAGTTGTGACACTTCCCGATACGGTAAAGGTCTTCCCGGCCGCACTGAGGACAATACAGGGGATGCACGTACATGGCAGTGACTTCTATGCCGTCGGTGGTCCCACAGTCCTCGGCGGTGATCATCACATCCTGACAAACGTCCACTAGGCGCCGGGTGAGGTAGCCAGCGTCGGCAGTACGCAGGGCCGTGTCCGCGAGCCCCTTGCGTGCCCCGTGAGTGGAGACGAAGTATTCCAACACGTTCAGACCATCGCGAAGATTGTTCTTGACCGGATAGTCCTCGATGAGGCGTCCAAAGGGATCCTGCATGAGACCCCGCATTCCACAAATCTGAGAAAGGTGAGTGCTAGAGGCCCGGGCTCCTGAGCTGATCATCATCCAGATGGGATTGAACTTGTCCACGTGAGCGAGAGCGGAGTCTACAATCTCGTCGCGGGCGCGAATCCACAGTTGGAGGACCCGCTGCTCGCGCTCGTCGCGGGTGATGGCGCCCCGGCGGGCCGCCTCATTGATCCGCTCAACCTCCTCCTGAGTGCGGGCGATGATGCGCTCGCGGTCGGATTCCACGTCCGTGTCGCTAATGCTCAGGGTGAGACCCGCCCTCGTGCATATGGAGAAGCCCAGGTCCTTGACGCTGTCAAGCAATTCGGCGGTGCGATAAAAGCCATAGTGGCGATACATTTCCAGTGCAATGTCGGCGAGCTCTTTCTTTGCCACGTCGTGGTTATGGTAAGGCATGTCAACGGGGAGAAGATTGTTGAAGATAGCCCGGCCGGCAGTGGTTTGGATGCGCTCCCGGCGCACCTCTACCGTCACCCTTGTCCCCTTCGGCAGAATGCCATTCACGACGGCGCGCGCCAGCAAGTAGCGAATCCGCTGCTCGATGGTCTTGTTCTTTTCTTCGAAGGTGAGGTACACGACTGGTTGTTCCCGTCGGGCCGGCACGAAAGCTTGAAGCTGCGCGAGCAAATCCTGCTCCTCGTCGTGCTCTGCGACGGCGTTGAGGTCCTTTGGAGTGATCTTGATGTGGAAGGACCGGGCGCGCACTGGGTGTTCGTCGGTGACGTTATCTGCCACAGCGCGACGGATGGAGATCTCAAGCTGCTCGTCAAGCTCAAGGTGTGATCCGTCTGGCGCCTGAGCTTCGATGTAGATTTGGGAGATCCGCACGACGATGGGCGCGTGCAAGTCTATGGCGCCGTGCTCATAAGCCGTGACTACCGCCTCGGTGCTCTCGAACATCTTGCCAGCGCCGTGAGCGCCGGGATTTTCTTGGGTCATGTAATAGATGCCCAGGGCCACGTCGCGCACGGGCGCCGCAATAGCGCTGCCGTCGGCAGGCTTGAAAAGGTTGTGCGAAGCCAGCATCAGCAGGCGCGCTTCTGCCTGCGCATGTGCCGACAGGGGCACGAACACAGCCATAGTGTCGCCGTCGAAGTCCGCGTTGAAAGCCGCACAGGCAAGAGGGTGCAGTTGAATCGCCTTGCCGTCTACCAGTACCGGCTCGAAGGCCTGAACGCTGAGGCGGTGCAGGCTGGGCGCACGCTGCAGGAGCACAGGGTGGTCTTCAATTACTTGTTCCAGTGCGTCCCAGACTTCTGGGCGCATGCGGTCAACCATGCGCTTGGCCTGCTTAATGTTGCTAGTCTTGCCTTCCTTCACCAGACGACTCATTACGAAAGGCTTGAAAAGCTCCAGCGCCATCTCGCGCGGCAGGCCGCACTGGTGCATCTTGAGCTTGGGTCCAACCACGATAACAGACCGGCCGGAGTAGTCCACTCGCTTACCCAGCAAGTTCTTACGGAAGCGCCCCTCTTTGCCCTTGAGCATTTCCGACAACGACTTGAGGGGACGGCGATTGGAACCGGTGACCGGTCGTGCCCGCCGCGAGTTGTCAATCAAGGCGTCCACTGCTTCCTGCAGGAGCCGGCGCTCGTGGTTGACGATGCTCTCGGGCGCGTTGATTTCGATGATGCGGCGCAGACGGTTGTTGCGGTTAATGACACGCCGGTAAAGGTCGTTGAGGTCAGAGGTAGCAAACCGTCCACCGTCAAGCTGCACCATTGGCCGAAGCTCTGGCGGCAGTACAGGAAGCACCTCGAGAATCATCCACTCTGGGCGGTTGCGCGACTGGCGGAAAGCCTCGACCATCTTCAGCCGCTTGACCGCCCGGGCGCGGCGGGCGCGAGTGGATTCTTCAATCTCCTTGCGCAGTTCGTGGGCCAGTTCATCCAGGTCGAGCTGGGCTAGCAGCTCGCGGATAGCCTCAGCCCCCAGGCCCGCACGGAAGTACTGGCTCAGGTTCAGGCCGATGCGCTCGCTGCAAACTTCCGCCAGCGCCTCAAGCTGGCGGTACTCCATCTCTTCCCGGATTAGGTCCTTCGGGGAGAGTTCAAACAACCTCTCGGCTGCACGATACAGGGACTGGATGCGCTCCTCAGCAGCATCGTACTCTCGCTGAATAGCGGCCGTCAGTTCTTCCGGCGTCATCGGACGAGGAGAAACAGCCGCTTCCTCCCATTTGAAAGCAAAGCCTTCTTCCTGTTCTTCTTCCTCAACTTCTTCCGCCTCGGCCTCCGCGGCCTCCTGCAGTTGCTGTTCGTACTGGCGGCGGAGATTCTCAACGCGGGCGTCTGCCTCAGCCCGCGTTGCTTCCGCCTCGTGCTCGATGGCCTGGTAAATCTCGTCGCGATACAACTCAAGGTTTTCGCGGTCTACGAAGGTAACGATGTAGGAGGCAAAATACACGACTTCTTCAAGCACGCGGCGGGAAAGGTCAAGCAACAGGCCGATGGGGCTGGGGGAAGTCTTCAGATACCACGAATGAGCCACGGGGGAAGCAAGCTCCACGTGTCCCATGCGCTCGCGGCGCACGCGCGAGCGGGTTACCTCGACGCCGCACCGGTCGCAGATGATGCCCTTGAATTTGATCTTCTTGTACTTGCCGCAATGGCACTCCCAGTCACGCGTCGGGCCGAATATGCGCTCGCAAAACAGCCCGTCACGCTCGGGCTTATACGTGCGGTAGTTGATGGTTTCTGGCTTGCGGACCTCGCCGTGAGACCACTGCCGTATCTCTTCTGGCGAAGCCAGCCCAATGGTAATGCTCTTAAAATCAGTGGTGCTTATCGGCAACTCTAGCTCGCCTCCGTGGACCGTGGCCTGGAAAGCATCCGGCGACCAAAACTAGCGCAGATCCTCGCTATCGGACGACAGGTCTATGACGTTGCCCTCGCGGTCCTCGACCTTGACGTCCAGGGCCAGGCTCTGCATCTCGCGCACGAGAATCTTGAAGCTCTCGGGCACGCCGGGTGGACGGATTTCCTCGCCCTTGACGATAGCCTCGTAGGCTTCCACTCGTCCGCGGATATCGTCGGACTTGATGGTGAGCATCTCCTGGAGCGTGTGCGCAGCGCCAAAGGCCTCCAGGGCCCACACTTCCATCTCCCCGAAGCGCTGCCCACCCATCTGCGCCTTGCCGCCAAGGGGCTGCTGAGTAATCAGCGAATAGGGCCCAGTGGACCGTGCGTGTATCTTGTCCTCGACAAGATGGTTCAGCTTGAGTATGTAGACGTAGCCAACCGCAACAGGCATGTTGAAGGGTTCCCCAGTGTGACCGTCGTAGAGGACATGCTTGCCCGTGGCGCCATGGAACTGCACTCGTGCCCACGAGTTTGCCGTGGCTTGCTCAACCAGCAGCTCAGCCGCCCGCTCACCCTCCGCGCGGCGCCACTTGCCTTCTGGCACGCCAAGCCACTCGCTGAGCGGCTCCAAATCCTCTTTTGTATGACGCGCCAGTTGCCTCACCAGGGCTGCCTTTAGCTCCTCGAGGCCTGCCCCCTCAGGCAACTTATCCACGTCAACGTAGTCGCCAGCGTAGTTGATTTCCTCGGCTGCATACTCCCTCAAGACATCCGCCCGCATGCGCTGCTCCAAGGCGCTTAGGGCCGTAAGAATCTGTCGGAACTTATAACTCTCAAAGACCGGACACCGGAACTGGCGCCCGACGGTCACGCCCAGGTAGCCCAGGTGCGTTTCGAGTAGCTGGCCCAGATTCATCCGCGACGGTACGCTTAAGGGGTTAAGGCAAATGTCTATCGGCGTGCCATCCGGTAGGAAGGGCATGTCCTCGAGGGGCACGATCTTGGCGACCACACCCTTGTTGCCGTGACGGCCGGTCAGCTTGTCGCCCACCTGCAGCTTGCGCCGCTGCGCCACGAACACCCGAACCATCTGATTGACGCCGGGCTTGAGGTCGTCGGGGGGCAGCTTCTTGAGCTTGCCCCCACAACGCTCGCACTCGAGAAACTCTATGGGCTTGCCATAGCCAAACACAGCCCCGCAGTCCTTGCACTGGTACTTGTACCGCGAGAATATCTGGCTGCCAATGACTATGCCGGTGGCCCCGTGGGGAACCCTCAGCGACACATCCCGCATCTCCTCGGCCTTCTTGCCGAAGATGGCAATCACAAGCCGCTCTTCCGCAGTAAGCTCGGCCTGGCCCTTGGGAGCTACCTTGCCGACGAGGATGTCCTCAGCCTTGACCTCCGCTCCCACGCGAACGACTCCATGCTCGTCGAGTTCCTTTAGCGCATCCTCACCCACGTTGGGGATGTCGCGAGTGATTTCCTCCGGACCGAGCTTCGTGTCACGCGCCTCGCAGTCGTATTTCTCCACGTGGATGGACGTGAGCAGGTCTTCGCGCACCACCCGCTCAGATACGACCACGGCATCCTCAAAGTTATAGCCTTCCCAGGACAGGTAAGCTACGAGAAGGTTACGGCCGAGCGCCAAATGCCCGCTGCGGGTGGCCGCGCCGTCGGCCAGCACATCCCCAGTCCGCACTCTCTGTCCCTTGCGCACCAGAGGTCGCTGGTTGAAACACGTGCTCATGTTAGTCCGCGCGAACTTATGGAGCTTGTACTCCACCGTCTCGCCGTTGTCGTAGGCAACTGTGATGCTGGCGGCATCGCACTCCACAACGCGACCCGGTCCTTCAGCTATCACCAGAGTTCCGCTGTCGCGTGCTGCCCTGGCTTCCAGGCCAGTGCCCACCACTGGCACCTCGGGGTTGACGAGGGGCACGGCTTGCCGCTGCATGTTGGAACCAGCCAGCGCACGCACTGCGTCGCAGTTTTCCAGGAACGGAATCAGAGCCGTAGCGATGGAAAAGACCTGCTTGGCCGAGAGGTCGCAAAAATCCACCTCGTCGCGGTGGACCGTGGGCAACTCAGACCCCCGGCGCACGGTGACCCGCTCGTTGATGAAGCGGCCACTCGCATCGCGCGGCTCGCTGGCCGAAGCAATGTTGTGTCTCTCGTCCTCGTCCGGCCCTAAGTAGACCACCTCATCCGTTACCCGGCCACGGACGACCCGTCGGACCGGGGTGCGCACGAAGCCAAACTCGTCCAGTTGAGCGTAAAGAGCCAGGTAGCCGATAAGACCGACGTTCGCCCCTTCCGGGGTCTCGATGGGGCAAATGCGGCCGTAGTGGCTGTGGTGAACGTCGCGAACTTCTAGCTTGGCCGACTGGCGAGAAAGCCCGCCCGGTCCCATGGCCGAGAGGCGGCGCTTGTGGGCCAGCTCGCTAAGCGGATTGATTTGGTCCATGAACTGAGAAAGCTGACCGCTGCCGAAGAAACTGTTGATGGCCGCCTGGATGGGTTTGACCGAAATAACCAGGTGGGGCGCCAACTGCTCGGGAGCAACGCCGGCCATGCGCTCCTTGGCCACTCGCTCCATGCGCAGGAACCCAATCCGCAGCTGGTTTTGAACCAGCTCGCCCACGGCACGCACGCGCTTGTTCTGCAGGTGGTCAATGTCGTCCACCTTGCCTTCGCCCTGGCGGAGCTTCACCAGGTACTGCATGATAGCCAGCAGGTCCTGGCGAGTGAGACCTCGAGCATCCTCGGACACACTAATTCCAAGCCGCCGGTTCATCTTGTAGCGCCCAACCCGGGAAAGGTCGTAGCGCCGCAAGTCGAAGAAGAACGACCTGACTAGCTGCTCGGCTGTGGGGAGAACTTCCTCTTTCCGCGGCGAGAGGCGCTCGCCCGGCCGCATCCGCAAGTAAACGCTCAACAGACCGTGGTCGGGCGTCAGAGAAGCTCCTGGGCCAAGCTTAAGCTCAGACGGCTCTCTGAAGTCCTTCTCGCTCTGTTCCCGGTCGGCCCTAAGCGTGGCGTGGATAAGGTGCGGAACTTCAAGCACCCGCAGCTCTTGTACTCCGGCCCGCTGAAGAGCCGGCAACGTCTTTTCCGCGTCAAGGTGACGATACTTCTCCACCAGTGGCGTACCGTCGCCAGCGACGCGCCGCTCCAGGCTGTAAAACTCGCTGCGAGGCTCAGAGCCGGTAACCTGGGCCTCACGTTGTTCTTTGAGGATGGACGCCAACTCTTTAAGGGTCAGCCGCCGGCGTTGGCCAAAATACTCCAGAATCTCAGCTTCCGTGCCCGTCGGCGGAACCTCGCTGGTCCCGTCGTCAAACCACTGCAGCGCCCGCAAAAGTATCGTCGCGGGAAACTTGCGCGTCTGGCCGATCTTGACGTAGATGACGCCGTCTGCGCTGGTGTCAACCTCCGTCCAGGGTCCCTCCGCAGGTATTATCTGGGCGGCATGCAGCACTCGACCACTGGCATCAACTATGTCCCGAAAATACACCCCCGGCGAGCGCGAGAGCTGACTAATGACAACCCGCTCCGAGCCATTGATGATGAAAGTGCCCCGCTCGGTCATCTTGGGAATGTCGCCAAGGTATACCTCGCTCTCCTTGATGTCCGGGATCTCCTTGTTGACAAGCCGGACGCGCACGTAGAGAGGCATTTCATAAGTCGAGTCACTCTCTCGACATTCCTCGACGCTTTTCACTGGCTCGCCGAAGCGGTAGTCGCCAAACTCGATGGCCAAGGTACCCGTGTAGTCCTCGATAGGGCTGAAATGGTCAAGCAGCTCGCGCAGCCCTTCGTTGAGGAACCAGTTGTACGACTTGGTCTGGATCTCGGCCAAGTCAGGGAGCGGGTGGATCAGCTCGGCCTGGTCCACGATGTCGGGCAATACGTCCTCAAAGGTTGGCAACGGCATCCGCTTCGTGCCTCCCGACTAAGGGTTCTGGGGAAGTACGGCGTGCAGAAAGCGACGCAAAACACAAAGGTTCTCACTGGCAGCTGCCAGTGAGCCTGACTTGGTGTCCTCTCCTATCCTCTCCGTATCCCCCGCGGCTTACGCAGTTCGGTTCGTCTTGCGCCTATATCAGCTCTTGGTGCGCTCTCACTATACACTTCCCCGCCCCCCCCTGTCAACCCCCTTCCCGCCTCGGGGTAGGTATTCAGTTCAGTCAGGATTTTGTTTCAGGCAGGAAAGAGTAAGGGGAGAATGACCTTGGTGGTCCGTCCAAAACCCGGTGTGGACTTATACAGTGCTACAAAAGTGCATAGACTTGTGTGTCTCACCTGTTGCCTCGGAGCGCATCTGCCAGGCGCTCCACAAACTTTTGCAACAGTATCCTTCTTATAAAACCGAATACTCCCTACCGCCTCCGCCTCGCCTATCCTCTCGTCTCGCTCGCTTAGCTTCCTCGCACGCTATGCCCCCAACCGCTCAAAAGTAATAAACCGCAGCTTTCCGGGCCAACTACTGAGTCCGCTCGTGACTTTCTCTCGTACCAGGCCCTAGCCAACCTCATGGAGCTTCCTCCAGGCCGCCTGTTCCTAAGAGGCTGTTGCAAAAGCCGCTGCATAGCTTCGCAGATGCAATCCCCGGTGAGACTGTTGCAAAAGTCGTTTTCCCGGCCGCCGAACGGGGTCGCAGGTGAAAGGTTGGAGCCGCAGCGTTGTACAGTTTCTTGACTGTGTATAAGCCAACGCCAGCTTTTGCAACAGTCTCCCGGTAAAAGCTAAAGGCTCGACGCGCACGCCGTCGTACTATTTTTAGCTCTGGATAAGCCGACACCAGCTCTTGCAACACTCCCCCAGGGGACCGCTCGAGAAGTTGCCCCACAGCCTCCTGTCTATACTCAATCTCGGTTAAAAGGTCGCATGCACGGCGTTTTACACTTTCTCCACTCGGTATAAGCCAACAGCAGGTTCTGCAACGGTCTCCCTTGCGCCACTTCTTGAGAAGGGTTCTTTCGGGCTTACCTCGGCAAACTTCTTACCGGCACAGCCCTGCGGCCCGAAGCGACAATGTAACCTCGGAGAGCCACGGTGGGTGGACGTCACAGCGGTGCCCCTAAGCCTGCTTCGGTTCATCAACATCCACGGCATAGCCAGCCGTCCGCGGCCCAAGAGACTGGGTCAGCCCAGAGGATACTGCGTCGCGCCGCCGCAGCCTGCAGAATGCGCCGTCTTGCCCGGTGAATGCTCCCACCTACTCGGGTGGCGGCCAGTCGCCTGAAGGAGCCTCGCCCGGGTACCAGCAGTCCCCAGGCTCGCCGCCGGTCCGGTAAACCCACGTGAAAGGGCCGGCGTCCTTGCGATACCACTTGACGTGGCCGTCGAGGAAGGCGAAGTTCTTGCCGTCGTAATGAAAATAGGGCGGCCCCTTGCCGAAGCCCTTGGACTGATGGAAATTCTCCCCTGCGGCGTCGGCCCAGGCCCCCGGCGGGCTGGCCCCCTTCTCCATCAGGACCACGGTGCGGTCGGGGGCCGGGGGTGCGCCGACGGAGACGCCACTTATATATCTTGGCTCAGCATATGACCGCTTATCTCGTCCATGGGGATTTTCGGGGCACAGTACTATCTGGATGTTGCGCACATAGGGCTGTATTTGCGTGTCCCAGGTATATGGCTCGGTTCCCGGCGGTGGGTCGCCACCCACTGGGTCGCCCCCTACCAGCGACCACAACGGCAGCAGCTCGCTATAGTCCTCTGCATACATCAAGAAGGCCATCGCAAGCTGGCGCATGTTTGAGGTGCATGCAGCCTGGCGGGCCTTCGACCGCGCCCGACTGAAAACGGGAAATAACATCGAGGCCAGCACCGAGATGATAGCTATGACCACCAGCAACTCGATTAATGTAAAGCCCTTGCCAGCTCGCACCCCGCTGCGGCGCATTTGTCATCCCACCCCTAACTAAGCCCTTCGCTGCGCCTCGCTGCTGCTAGAAAGACACGAAGGGTTTGATTCGCTCCATCTTTGCCGGCCCGATGCCGTCCACCTTCGTTAAGTCTTCCGGACCGGCGAAGGGACCGTACTGAGCGCGATACTGAACAATCCGCTGCGCAAGCTTGGGACCAATGCCCGGCAGGACTTCCAGTTCCTTCGCGGTGGCAACGTTCACGTTCACGGGCTGAGGCGGCCCAGAGGGCGGGGGCGGGCCCAAGGGCTGGTGGCGGCCACTGTCTCCCTCGCTGCTGTCCACCTGGGGCCGGCTGACTTCTGCCAGGCCGACCCGGCTGCGGTCAACTCCTGCCGGCGGCTGGTAAGGTGGCGGAGCTGGCCGGAAGGGAATGTATATCGCCGTGTCTGAGTAAACCCTTGCCGCCACGTCAATCTGTGTAATATCGCCGTCCTGCCGCGGCCCGCCGGCCAGCTTGAGCACATCTCCCACCAGAGTGCCCTCCGGCACAACATAGGTTCCCTGATGCACCACCGCCCCCAGCACCGAAACCCGTACCTGAGAAGCCTGGTCGGGCGGCGACAAAAACTGTGTCCCCTCCGCGCTACCACGGCTTTGGAAACGCCACGCCAACCCCGCGAGGCTAAATAACACCACGCACCCCAGCGCGGTGGCCAGAGCTATCCTCTGCGTCGCCGTCAGACTCATCGTCCCGTCACTCCACCACTTCGCCGTCTGCTGGTCTGCTCCCTGCTCGTAAGTGTCACCGGCGGCCGAAACTACCTTTTCCTGTGGGGACTGTTGCGAAAGCTGGTGCTGGCTTATCCAGAGTGGAAAAAGCGTGCAAAGATGCGTGCCCTACCTGCTGCTTGCGACCGTGTCCCGGGGCCGCGAAGGTGACTTTTGCAACAGTCCTCTCCGGGAAACCTCTTTCGGAGAGCGCCGGCCCCCCGGCTGCCCTGCCAGACTTACTCACTCTTCTCCCACCCCCGTGCAGCCCGCCATTAAGCGCTTGCAATCGGCCCACGTCCCATCCCAGGGCCACATGCACCCTATGACTGCTATCGAAGCTCCTCGACGGGCGCGAAGGCAATGAACTGCTACGTTTGCGCCCTGTGTTGGCAGCGAAAGCTGCTCGACCGGCCTGAGTTCGAGAAACTTTTGAGTCTGAGCCCTATCCCTTGCGGTAAAGGTACAGCAGTGGGCGTAAGATGCCAACAGCTTCCGCCCGCGTCATGTGCTTGCGGTAAAAGCTTCCAGGCAGGCGTGAACTCC
>JANZZA010000503.1 GCA_026419655.1 Armatimonadota bacterium
GCCCTGAGGCGTAAGCTGGCGGCTGCCCTCACCCACTTTCGTTTCCTTACGCGCTACGTTGAGTTGGGCAACGAGTACAATTTCACTACAAAAGCAGGGGACTACGTGCGTCTGGTCTTGCGGCCGCAGCATGAGGCAATGCGCGAAGTTTTCCCCGAGGGCAAGGTTATGAACGCCGGCCTTGGCGGGGTGGCGTCTGACTGGTGGCGGGAATTTGTTGACGCGGGCGGACTGGAGTATGTTGACGCTCTCTCGGTGCATCCGGGGCATTTCCCGCGGGCGCCGGAGTTCTGGGAAGGTTGGGACGGGTGGGTTTTTCGCCCGCAGATGCTTAGGGTCTTCGAGACGCTTGCCGCTCGGGGCCTTGACGCCCAAAAAGAAGTTTGGGTGACCGAGGCCTACGCGCCTAGCAGCCCTCATTTGTCATGCGTGGACATGCGTACAGCCGCTGATTACCTTGTGCGCGAATACTGTCTTCTGCTGGCCCTCGGCACGCGGGTGGTCGAGTGGTATCAGTTCCGCGACGGCACATGGTTCTCGGCTGCTCCCAGGCCGGACGACGTAGAATACAACTTTGGGATTGTGTACGCCGACTTCAACCCCAAGCCGCAGAATGTTGCCTATGGGGGGATGACAGAGCAGCTTGAGGGCGCCGCGTGTATAGGGCGGCTAGACCTAGGCGCGGACGACCTTTACGGAGTACGTTTCCGCCACGGGGAGGGCGAGTTTGTTGACGTGTTGTGGAGCTACCGGGAGCGGCATGAATGTGACCTGGCCTGGTGGCCGCCGGAGCAGTTTGCGGGCAAGCATCGCATGCCTTCCGAGCCGTGGGTGGAGCGATGGAAGGCGCCGGTCGAGGTAAGTCTGCCGGCCTCTGGCGGCGTCACCGTGACCGACCTTATGGGCAATTCCCGGCGCCTCCAGCCCATCCGGGGGCAGGTACGCCTCCGCCTAACGGGAAGCCCGATCTATGTCCGCGGCCTCGGTGCTTTGCCAGTCAGCCGCAAGGTCTGGTGACGGTTGCGATTGGCTGCCGGCACGGCCCACTAAAAAATGTGCGCGGTGGCAGCAGCACCAAAAAGCTTGGGAGGGGGTCTGGCGCAAACCTTTTCAAAGGAGACTGTTGCAAAAGTCGCTTCCCGGCTTCCCGGGCAGGTTTACAGGTCCAAGGTCGGGCCGCGTAGCTGTCCAGCTCCTTCGCTTCAGGCCGGCTGACCTGAGGTTCTGCAACAGTCACCAAATGGTTTTCTGCAGAAACATGTCCTCGCGCTGGGCGCGAGGCAGCGGTACTCGTCAGCACAAAGCGCTGGCGCCACGCCGTTGCCGCTATGTGTCCGGGGGTATGTTGACGACGCACGACACCGCCAGGTCCCGGTGGCCAAAGGCGGCGCTCGCAACAATCTCCACCGTACCAAAGTAGCGAAGGTATTTCCTATTCTCGTAGTCGTAGCGGAACCCCAGAGCGCGAAACGGGAAGGCGTCAGAATACGTGCAGACAACTCCGGCGCTTCTCTCGCGGCCTAGCTGAATCCTTACCCCAGGTATGGGCACAAACGTCAACGTTACATGACCGGGAGCAGCCTCGACTTCCGGCGGGAAGGCCACCACGCTAATCTCAAGGAAATCATCGTCGCGCAAGCGTGCCTCGATACGTGCTGGAATTCGGTCCTCGGCCCGCCGCAGGGATGCGAGGGCCTTGGCGTACCTGCCAGCGGCGAGCGCTTCGCGGGCCCGGGTCAGATGAGCGCGATGGGGGCGAGTGGCGTCGGCAGGCAGGCCGGCTATACTCGCCTCCAGGTTCGCAAGGGCTCGCTCGACCGCTGCAGGGGCAACCTCGGCCTCAAACAACAGCACGGCGCTGCGGTGGGCTGGTACGGATACGGCCGCCTCTATGTCGTCCCTGGGGGCTTCGCCCAAGGCAGCGGAGGTCGCCAGGTCTGTAATGCGCACCCGCCCCACATCCTGGGGCAGCAGGTCAGGGGCAACCCGCAGTCGTGCCTCGACCTGCACGTCCGTGATATTCGTCAAAATGACAATGGCGTTCACGCTGTCCGAAAGGGTGAAGGCCTCGATGGCAGCCCTCGGCGGCAGGGGCACTCTGTAGCCCAGCTCCACCTTGAGGTCTCCATCAGCGGGTATATCGTCTACGTGGCGGGTGCCACTGGGATATACGTCGGCTCCCCTCCCCCACACGCCCAGGGTAGCAGGGGGAAGGCCCTGCGGCGTCACCAGCCGCACATAGTACGTCCCCGCTGGCGCGGGAGGGTCAATGGTCACTTCGTGCCGCGCATTGTCGGTCAGCTCGTCGGCAGGGAAAGTGCGCCGCGCAATAACCCGTCCGTCTCGCCCGCCCGCGAGAACCTCTATCGTCAGCGAGTAATCGGTGATGGTCTTGGTATAGGTCGGATTGAACACGGCCACGGAACCCAGGCCGTCGCGCGTAGCCAGGAAGGTTTGCCCCACACTCCTGTGGCCCGCCAGGTCAAAAGGCATGTCATGGCCGTCGGTTATGGTCTCCACTTGTCTTGCAAAGAGGGGCCGGTCCGTCGTCGCTTCAAGGCGGATGTATCGGGCGCCGCGGTCGTCAATCAGCCGCTCCAGGTCGTCGAAAAGTGTGGCAGCGTCAGGGGCGAAGCGCACGACGTTGGCACCGGCGTTGGCAAAAGCGTCCCGCCCACGGCGCTTCAGCATTTCATCTTCCACTGCGTTGCGGCCAATCAATACCAGGAGCCCGCCCGCTGACGCATACTTCCGCAGCACCCGCACGCAGTCCTCTGACATGACCACGTTCTCCGCACAAATCACCACTGGGCAGTCGGTAAAGTCACGGGCAAGCAACTGGTCGTCGCAAAGGATACGATAGCCAATCTGGCGGCGAGTGAACTCACGGTGAAGCTCCGTCCACAGGGGCGAAAAACCGTCCAGCGTCCACGTGGGCTGAGCAAAGTAAAGCCCGACTTTCTCGCGGACGGGCCAGGCGTCGTCGAAGTGGGCCTCAACGGCGTGCCACTCCGTGAGGATGCGCCGAATCTCTTCCTGGGCAGGCGTCCCCTTGACACCCCATTCGCCGTCAGGCAGGTCGCCGCGCCATTGGATGAAGCCCATGTGCCAGGCGCCCGTGCCCACCGATTCCCAAAAGTAGCGCCGGGCGGTCTCCGGAGTGTAGGAGGTGCCACCCCCGCGCGCCCTGGGATTGGTCTTCTTGTAGGCCAGCCGGACAGGACACAAGGGCTTTCCAAAAGTGCCCGCTGAGCGCATCCACATGAGGTTGTAAAGGTCTGGGTCGTCGTCCTGCATTATCTGCCCCATCTCCCAGCCATCGCCCACACCAGCGTAAAGGTTAAGGTCCACGCCCATCTCGGTCGCCCATCGCCCGTGGAAAAGGTCTCCGTGATTGCAGGTGACGACAAGGCGGGACGGGTCGGCCGCTTTGGTAGCGTCAAAGTGATACTGAAAACGCTCGGCCATGGCAACGTTGCGATAGCGCAGCCACTCCAGCGTCGGCAGGTCGCGCGGGAGGGGAGGCTTGGGCGGATTGATTTCGGAGAAGTCAGTGTAGTTCGTTTCCCAGGCCTCGTTGAGGTCTGCTATCGTCTTGTACCGTAACCTTAACCAGGCGCGATAATGCGCCACGGCATCGGGCGCGTAGTCGGTCCAGGGCCCGCCACCATACGTCGGGTAAAGGGCTTCGCCGCCCATGCACCAGTAAAGGAGATTCGGAACGTCGCGCAACGCGGAAACCACGGCCGTAATATAGCGGCGGGTGCCGTCAACGATTACGGGCTGGTCAATGCTCGGCCACGGGGCGAGCTTGCCGAACATGCCGGCCATGATAGGCCTGCCCCCGGCGTCCAGCATGGCGATGTCAGGGAAGCGCTCGATGAACCAGTCCGGATAGTAAGGAAAGCCGCCGTTGTTCCAGTTGCCCACTGCGTAGTCGAAGTACATCCCGGCGGCGACGATGCGACCGACCGCGCCGTGGCGCAGGCCAATGGAGTAGTGGTCCGGGGCCGGTGCGACGAGGGCCTGGTCACCGTCAGCAGTGCGGACCCAAAGCTCCAGGTCGTCGGCCACGGGGCGCCGATTAACGTAGGCCGCCCCTTCGGCATAGACGTCGCGGCCACGTGCCCAGGCGCCGATGGCCGGCCCGGTAGGGTCCGACTGCTCGACGTAGTACATGCCCGGCGGCAGCTCCTCGAAAGTGAGCCACACAAGCTGGTTGTCGCGCACGTTGGTGAATACGGCCTGCGCTAGCGGGCGTGGAGCAACCTTGCCCCATTCGTCGGGCGCAGAAGAGTAAAGTGAAAGGGTACAGCCACTGCCTTCCGTGACGAAAGTGGGCGTGCAGAGGGCGACCCCCGCAAAGGGCATGGTCGCGCGGAAAGTCTGTCCCAGGTGCGTCGTGTCGCGAAGGCCCACCAGGCTGGGTATACCCGCGCCGTATGGCGCCGAGGGGTCGTCTGTCGGGACCCACATAGAGCCGCTGCCTACAGCATTGGCTCCGTGCTCGCGCATCTGCAAAAGCTCCGAAAGCTCGTCGTCAAAGGAAAAGCCGACGTACTCGCACGGCCGCCGGCAGGTATCAAAGTAAAGTGGACTGAGCAGTGACCGGGGAGCAACAGGAGCGTCCTTCACGTCGGCCTGCATGCTCACGCCCACCAGCAACCCAAGCACGGGACCGACCAACATATCTCATCTCCTCGCTGCGCCGGCGAGTCGCGGGTCATTCTGCTAATGCCGCAAAAACTTTTTCTGGGGGCAACCCTTTGAAAAGGGTTGTCCCCCAGACCCCCTTCTAAAACTTTTTCCTGCTCTTTGAGCCACCCGTGCCGCCCGCTCCGTGCCCAAGGCGCAAGCCAGCTTGACGTCACCAGGCCTCGCGGTAGATGCGCTCAACCAGTTCCATGGTGCGCACGGCATCGGGGAAGCAGGTTTCTGGCTCCTGATTGGCCTTGATTGAGTCGATGAAATGGCGATTCTCGTGCCAGAAGCCGTAGTACTTGTGGCGCTCTTCGCTGCCTGCAACTCCCCAGGGCGTCAGCTCTTCCACGCGAAGCTGGTCGTCTTTGTGGATGACGGCCTCGCGGTCCGCGTCACAGAAGGCCGAGATGCCAAAGCCGTGCATCTCGAAGGTATGCACGCGGCCGCCTACCATCCAGCTTGTGAGCAGCACGCCCACCGCGCCAGTGTCGAACTCGATGAGGGCGTTGAAGCTGGTGTCGAAATGGCGGGTGAGCTTCCGCACAGATGAGGCTACTTTGACCGCCTCAGCGCCAACCATGAAGCGGAGGGCATCCACGGCATGAATGGCATCGCAGGTTAGCACGTCGCTGGCTCCGTCGTAATACGGGCCCCCAGCTCGATAGTCCTTGTAAAAGCAAGCCACCGCCTGGTGTATCCAGCCCCCCTCGGCCCGCACGCGGTCGCGACAATACCGAAGCACCGGAATGAAGCGGCGGTTGAAAGCTACCATGGTCAGGCAGCCATTCTGCTCGGCGAGGTGGGCGAACTGGCGGGTCTGCTCAGCGTGCACGCCCGGCGGCTTTTCGATGAAAACGTGGAGCTTCCGGCGCAGGCACCAGACCACTATGTCGTGCAGGTGATGGGGCGGCATGAGCACATACACCGCCTGTGGTGCTGTTTCTTCTATCATCTTTTTGTAGTCGGTGTAGCGCCGCTCGATGCCAAAACGGTCGGCCGTGGCGTTGAGCTTCTCTTCAATAAGATCGCAAAGCCCAACCATCTCCACGTCGTCGAACTCTGCCAGGGAGGGATAATGCACGCTGTTGGCCATCCCGCCAGCGCCTATTAGAGCCACACGGATCTTGTCACTCATAACAACATTCTCCTTCGCACCATCGCTGTCTCGGCGTGTCCTACGACGCACCGCATGGCGGGTTCTCCACCCAAGAGGCTAGACCTGCGGGTTTCTACGGGAGTAATTCGGTGTTCTAAGGATACTGCGCGAAAAGTTTCTGCAGCGCCTGGCAGATGCTCCCCGGGGCAAAAGGTGAGGCGCACAAGTTTGTACGCTTTTGTGGCCCTGTATAAGTCAGCACCGGGTTTTGGACAGACCACCAAGGTGACCCTCCAGGCCTTACTCTTTCCTGCCCGGAAGAAAATCCTCAGCAAATTGAATACTCCCGGTTTCTACGCGTTCCGTAACACACTCATCAGGCAAAGCCTCGCTGGATATGCCGGAGCACTTCCGCTCAGGCCCAGGAGGAGGATACTGGGCCTGCATCCAGAGTACGCCTGCCCACAGCCTTCGCCCCCTGCCCAGGTAGAGAATGCCGTCGAAGGGAGCGAGCGTAAAGCCGACAAGAAGGTTGCAGAAGCGGGTGTGAGACATCAACGGCAATGCAAAATCTCCCCTGAAAAAATGCCACTAGAGAAGGTTTGCGAGAGTCGTTTTTGCGCATCCTAAACGCGGTCACCAGTAAAGGGGCAGGTGCCCGGGGTTGTACCCTTTCCCGAATCCGGGTAAGCCAACGCCGACTTTTGCAACAGTCGCCAGTAGTAATCCCCCGCCGACGTTTGAGAAGGACCGCTAAGTGCTGCAGCGGGACGAAAGGCGCCTCCAGGCCCAGGCTTTCAGCGAGGCTGGTAAAGCAGGTCAAGCGCCGCTTGGACGACTTGCCGCTCGTTGTCATAAGTGAGGCGGGCCATAGCCTCGCAAGGTGCTAGCCAAAGAGCCCGGTCGAAGTCCGGGTCCGGCAAGGCCGTCGTCGGAGAAAGAGGCCACATCAGGAAATAAGTCGTCCGCTTCGTGCGGCGCTGGCCGTCCGCGCGGTCGGTGAATTGATGCTCGGTGTCGCGGAGAGCACAAAGGACCTCCGCCAGAACACCGGTTTCTTCCCGGACTTCGCGGACGGCGGTGGCCTGCGGTTGCTCGCCATCCCGTATACGGCCCTTGGGTAAGCGCCACTCGTCCGGCGAGACGCGGTGAAGCACCAGCACTTCAAGACCACCAGCGCCAACCCTGACCACACAGCCACCTGCAGCGCGAACAACTTCTAAGGCCATCAGCCAGGCGTCTCCTCCAGCAGTCGAGTAATGATGTGCTCGGCCGAGATGCCCTCGGCTTCGGCCGCGAAGGAGGGCAGGACGCGGTGGCGCAAGACCGGCATGGCAAGGACGCGCACGTCTTCTCGTGAGACAGCCAGACGACCGTGCAAAAGGGCTCGGGCCTTGCCGGCAAGAATCAAGGCCTGCGTGGCCCGGGGCCCAGCTCCCCAACCGACCCAGCGGCGTACGTAATCCGGAGCGGTAGGATCTTGAGGCCGCGTGCGTCGCACCAGCCGTGTAGCATACGACAGCACTGTCTCGCCTACCGCCACTTGACGCACCACCGCCTGGAGGCGCAGCACATCTTGCCCCGACATCACCGCCTGCGGCTCGGGCATGGGCCCGGCCGTGGTGACCGCCGCAATCTCAGCCTCTTCTTCCGGCGACGGGTACTCCATAACAACGGCGAACATGAACCGATCAAGCTGGGCTTCCGGAAGAGGGTAAGTGCCTTCCTGCTCGATCGGGTTTTGAGTCGCCAGCACGAAGAATGGCAACTCCAGCGGATAGGTGCGGCCGCCCGCGGTCACCTGTTTTTCCTGCATCGCCTGAAGCAGAGCCGACTGCGTCTTGGGCGGCGCGCGGTTTATCTCGTCGGCAAGCAGAACATTGGTGAACACCGGGCCGTGGGCGAAACGAAACTCTCGCTGACCGGTGACGGGGTCGTGGTAGAGAATATCGCTGCCAGTAATGTCTGAAGGCATCAGGTCCGGCGTGAACTGGACTCGCGAAAAGCGCAAGTCGAGGCAGCGGGCAAAGGTGCGCACCAGAAGAGTTTTGCCAAGGCCCGGCACACCTATAAAAAGACAGTGCCCGTCGGCGAACAAGGCGGTGAGAAGCTCCTCGACAGCCTCGGCGTGACCAACAATGACGCGCCGCAACTGTCCGAGGATGAGGTCATGGGCGCGAGCAAGCTTTTCTGCCGCCGCTTCCGCGGCGGCTGCACCATCTATGCCAACGGCTGCGTCTTGGCCAGAGCTGCTACTTTCCATGCCCATGGCGCCGCTATCATACTCGCACCACCACGCAGACAACAACCCGACACGAGGGCTGGGAATTTCCAGTTTACTTCAGGATTTCGTTTCAAGCAGGAAAGAGCAAGGCTTGGAGAATCACCTTGGCGGTCTAGCCCAAAACCCGGTGTTGGCTTATACAGGGCCACAAAAGTGTATAAAGTTGTGTGTCCCACCTTTTGCCTCGGAGCGCATCTCCGAGGCGCTGCAGAAACTCTTGCAACAGTCTCCTTAGAAAACCAAATACTCCCTGGCGGCTGCCGCATCCTCACATCGCGCCCCGGGGAAAGAGAGCACCGCCCTTCGTGCCAAGAACAAAATACACAGCTCGGGGGAACTGGCGCCGAACATTCCTCTCGAGCATGGTCGGAAGCTGTCTAGTTTCCCACTTGTGTTGCTTAGGTGCGCACGTCGAGCACCCTGCCCTTCTAGGGCCAAGACCCCGGCTTCCGCGCAAGCCGCTGCCCCGGTTTCCGCGCCTCTTGAGCGAAACGTACGTGGTACCAACAGCACAAGAAAGTTTAGAAAAGGATCCTGGCACAAAACTCTTGTCGAGAGGTTTGCCGCAGAAAGCCTCCAGCAGCAAAGGTGGGCGTAAGCACCTTTTCAGGCCAATCTTGGGCCAGCCTGAAACAAAACCCCGAGAGAACAAAACAGTCCCAGCGTGGCTGGTAGTGTTGACGGTAGCACCCGCGAAAGCGTAGAATATGCTTACAGGCGTACCTGGAAAATACGGAATTCATCCCGGCGCTTGTCCGGTGGTTCGGGATGGCCGCGGAACACGCGTGGATTCCCTCAGTGAGGCTAAAGGCGTGCAGTGACGAGGAGCTGGTACACTGCGCTCGTCACGGGTCGCTGGAAGCAGTGGAGGAACTGCTGGCACGGTATCGTGGGATGGTCGAGGGAAAGGCCCGCGTGTTTTTTGTTGCCGGGGCTGAGCCCGAAGACGTAGTGCAAGAGGGGATGATAGGCCTGGTAAAGGCCATAAGAGACTTCTCGACTGCCAAGGCGTGCAGCTTTCGGTACTTTGCAGAGCTGTGTGTAAACCGCCAGATAATCAGCGCTGTTAAGGCCGGTCGCCGCCACAAACACCTGATGCTAAATAATTGCGTATCCCTGGACGCGAGCGGCGAAGAAGACCAAGAGTCCACGGGGGTGGGAGAACCACCGGCCGGTGACCAGTTTCGCCCCGAGCGGGTCTTGATGGCGCGGCTCATGGTGATGGCGATTCGCAGGCTCATTAGCCAACAGCTCTCAAGCCTGGAGCGCCAGGCGCTGATCGGGCATCTTGCAGGCCTGAGCTATCGCCAGATCGGACGCGAGCTGAGCTGCGGTGTTAAGGCGGTGGACAACGCGCTGCAAAGGTCTAAGAAAAAGCTTGCACGAGTACTGGGAGAAGTGCTATAGTCTTTTTTCGCTTGACCGGCTGCCGACGTAGCTCAAGGGTAGAGCAGGGCACTTGTAATGCCCAGGTTGTCCGTTCGAGTCGGACCGTCGGCTCCAAGCTTTCCCAGGGAAAAACGGCTGGAGGGGTGCCCGAGCGGTCAAAGGGAGCGGACTGTAAATCCGCCGGCGTACGCCTACGCAGGTTCGAATCCTGCCCCCTCCACCATCGCTTATGACATTCTGGCACGAGGGTCGCTTGCCGAGATATAGCCCAGGTAGCTCAGGCGGTAGAGCACGTCCTTGGTAAGGACGGGGCCAGCGGTTCGAGTCCGCTCCTGGGCTCCACTGCTAACCAGGCATCGGACAACAGGTAGGCACATATTAGATATAGGATTCCTTTCAGGAGGACGGTAGGAGATGGCTAAGCCAAAGTTTGAGCGGACGAAGCCGCACGTAAACGTGGGGACGATTGGGCACGTGGACCACGGCAAGACGACTTTGACGTCGGCGATAACCAAGAACCTGGCTTTAGCTGGGGATGGGTATGGGGCGAAGGGATTGGAGTACGAGCAGATAGACTCGGCG
>JANZZA010000549.1 GCA_026419655.1 Armatimonadota bacterium
ATCTTCGACGCCCATGGCTCCTGGCACGGTCGCTCTGACCGTTACGAACAGAAGAGATGGAACATCCTCTTCGCGGATGGCCACGCTAAGTCGCTCAATCGCGAGCAATACGACGAGGCCTGGATGACGCCCCTCGTTGGACCGTAGGTCAGGGGTTTCTTGACACATCCAGGTCAGGGTGCGGTGGGGTTCAGGGGGTAGGTTTATGTGGCCGCGCTGATGGCCTACAGACAAGGGTTCTTTTCTGAGGCGGCGAAGTCCAGATTACCGATTTGGGAGTATCTCAGAGGCACTGGCTGCGGATGAGATGCCAGGCCAACTAGCATGGTTCAATGGGCGAAAATAAATGTTAGCCAGGGTGCCGAGCGCAACAGTAGTCGGGTTGGACGGGCAGCCCGTGACGGTGGAAGTAGATGTGACGGGCGAAGTGCCGGCGTTCAACATCGTGGGGCTGCCCGACCCGGCCGTGCGTGAAAGCCGGGAGCGCGTGCAGGCGGCCATCCGTAATAGCGGCTATCATTTTCCCGACGCCAGAATCATCGTAAACTTGGCACCAGCCGATGTACGCAAAGAAGGCCCAATCTTCGACCTTCCTATCGCTCTGGGCCTGCTAATTGCCACGGGCCAGTGCCTTACGGACGTTGCCCATACTGCCGCGGTTGTTGGCGAATTGGGCCTCGATGGGATGATTCGGCCGGTGAACGGCGTCCTGCCGATGGCGCTGGGAGTGGCGGCGGCCGGCCTGCCGCGGATGGTCGTGCCGAAAGCAAACGCAAAGGAGGCTGCCGTTGTAGACAGCCTGGATGTCTACGCTCCGGATACGCTTTTCGACGCGGTCCGCTTGCTGGAGACGGAATTCCTCGCAGACCGCGTGCAAGTATCGCAGGACGACCTGGCTACCGAGCAGCCGGACTATGCAGTGGATTTCGCGGACGTGCGCGGGCAGGAGTTGGCGAAGCGGGCCCTTGAAGTCGCTGTGGCAGGGGGCCACCACATTCTTATGATAGGACCGCCGGGGGTGGGAAAGACCATGCTCGCCCAGCGCGTGCCGACCCTCATGCCACCAATGTCTATCGGTGAGGCCCTAGAAGTTACCAAGATATATAGCGTCGCGGGCCTGTTGCGCCGTGACACAGCCCTGGTCACTCAGCGGCCCTTTCGCTCTCCGCATCACTCCATCAGCCTGGCGGGTCTTATCGGGGGTGGCAGTATCCCGCGGCCGGGCGAGGTCTCCCTGGCCCACCACGGTGTGCTGTTTCTCGACGAGATGCCCGAGTTTCCCAAGAGCGCCCTGGAGGCTATGCGCCAGCCGCTGGAAAGCGGAGAGGTCGTCATAGCCCGGGCGCAGACGTCCGTGTGTTTCCCCGCAAGTTTCCAGCTCATAGGCGACATGAATCCATGCCCCTGCGGACATTTTGGCGATACGGCCAGAGCCTGCAAGTGCGCCCCTGGGGATATTGCTCGATACCGCCGTCGCATTAGCGGTCCGGTACTGGACCGCATTGACATTCACATGGAAGTGGGCCGCATCAAGGCGGAGGAAATGATGGCACCGGGTGCCGGTGAGCCGTCCCAGCGTATCCGCGAGCGCATTCTGGCTGCACGTGAGCGCCAGGCAGCTCGCTACGCCGGCACACCCTTCCTCAAGAATGCCGACCTTAGCCCAAGGGCAGTACGAGAGTTTTGCCGCCTCCAAGCGGAAGCCGAAGGACTTCTGCGGGCAGCCATGGACCAGTTTGCCCTCTCGCCGCGCGCGCATGACAAAGTGCTTCGTGTCGCTCGGACTATTGCGGACCTGGAAGGCTCGGAAGACATAAAGACGGCCCACGTCGCCGAGGCGATACAGTATCGCATCACAGACCGACGTCTCTGGCTGGAAATGGGGTAGCCGGGCTCGCGCTGGCTCCGGCCGGATTTTTTGAGAAATAGACCTTGTCAAAAGGAGGATAGGTCACCTATGGCAAAAATGCTGATTGCCTACTACAGCCGGACCGGGCATACGAAGCGAATGGCAGAGGTGATAGGCGAAGCTGCCAAAGAGGAGAAGGGCGTCGAAGTAGATGTGAAGCCCGTGGACCAGGTGCAGCCTGAACACCTTCTCCAATACGACTGCATAATCCTGGGGTCCCCGGTCTACTACGGGACCATGGCAGCCCCAGTAAAGCAGCTTTTGGATGAGAGCGTGCGTTTCCACGGCCAGTTGGATGGCAAACTTGGAGGGGCCTTTGCTTCCTCGGGCGGGCCGGGAGGTGGCAACGAGACAACCGTCCTGGACTTGCTCAAGGCACTCATGATTCACGGCATGATTGTCAAGGGTATGCCCACGGGTGACCACTACGGCCCAATTGCAGTGGGCATGCCTGACGAGCGCTCCTGTGGCGAGTGCCGCAACTATGGCCGCATGATGGCCCGACTGGCCAAGCAGCTCTTCTCGTGAGCGTCAGCACAACCTGGATAGTCTGGCCAATGCTGCTAAAGACGGTGATGCTCTAGGCCACTGCCGGCCGTCCCCAGTTCAACTGTGGGCGTAGCTTTTGCTCCGGGAGATGTGCCTGATGACGAAAGCGCTAGGGACCTTATTGCCTGTGTTGACCTTGCTCTTTGCGTTGTGCGTGGCACCCCGTGCCGCTCAAGCGCAGGCTCACCCTCGACGCGTCGCCGTCATCTCCAGCTCCGGGGTGGACAATGATTTCCGAAGCTTCCACGAGTACGACGGCTGCCTTGCTAATCTGCGCTGGCCCTACGACAAGTTTCGCAACACTGAGCTGTCGTCGTTCTTCGAGAAGGCCGATGAATATGACCTTGTCTTGACTACTTCCCTATGGAACTACGGTGACCCGCAGGACCTGGTTGGGATGATTCCTAGGTGGAAGGCGTATCTATCTCGCGGCGGGGTTGTGATACTTACGGACATGGCCTACGCGCCGATGTGCGACTGGCTTGGTGCGTGGGACCCTGGATTAGCGATTGAATATGCCGACGCTACCAGGGACCTGGGTAGCGCACAGGCTGCTCTCGACGTTGCCCAACCTTCAACGTTCCTCAGCACGCCAAATCCAATAAAGGTTCTTTTCTACTGGGCACATTTTTGCCGCTTCGGGGAGCGATACAAAGTATGGGCGCAGACAAAGGCTGGTACTGCCATCGGGCTTGTGGCGCAAGTTGAGCGCGGCAGCCTTATAGTGACCACGGCTTGGGCGCTATCCCCCGACGCTCTTCTTAACGTATATACGAATGCCCTGGCGGTGCGGACTGGTTTTCTTGCAACCCTGACGATCCCCGAGGAGATGCCGCCGGGTATCGTGCGGGCCAATGTGCAGCTAGAAAGCTTGCGAGACGAAGTTCTCCAAACGGAAACCCAGATCGATGTGCAGACACCGGAAGGTGCGATCTTGCAGGCCAGTCCGTGGGTGGCTGTATCTTTGCCGCCTTTAGGCCGGCAGGAGGTTGGGGTGGAAGTTCCTTGTGAGGCACGAGGAAACTTTCGCGTGGTAGTCAATTGCCGGGGACCGGACTGGCACCAGGAGGCCATGGCTGTCCGCATCCTCAAGGTGCCGGCTTTGGTGGAGGTGCACCTGCCGCGCACTATCTTCCTGCGAACCGACGAGGTGAGCTTCGCGGTGCGGGTTGCGCCGCGGATAGGTGAAGAAGCGAGGGTAACCATTGAGGTGGCACCCGCTTCCGGACGTCCCACCATCCAGCGCACCATTTCCGCTAGGAGCCTCCAGCAACCCAATATCGTGTTGGGCCAACTTCCCGTTGGCGCTTACGAGGTTTCAGCGGCGGCGGAAACGGACGGAGGTGCTCGTGACGAGCGAGGCGAGGCCAAGGCATCCTTCGAAGTAGTTGACCTCGACCGCCCGGCCATGGTCACAGCAGTCGGCCAAAACGGCGAGGTACTGCTTAATGGTGAGCCGGTGTTTCTACTCGGCAGCTACCACGTTGGAACAGAAGACCTGGCGACCATCAAAGAACTGGGCTTCAACTGCGTGACGGGGCCAATTTATGGTGGCGAGCAGTCAGAGATCACGGCCGGACAGCTATCCTGGCACGACGAAGCTTATCGGCGAGGGCTGGGTGTGATAACCGAATTGAGCGAGTTTATCCGCGGAGGCCGGCGCAACTACGGTCAAGTGAAGGCTCTGGTTTCAAGGCTTCGTGTTCACCCGGCGACGATAGCGCACTACACCATAGACGAACCTGCCGGCGGCGGCATTTCTCCGGAAGACGTCCAAAGGCATGTGAATGTGGTCCGCGAAGCCGATCCCGAGCATGTCACGATAGTTGTAGAAGTGCCGGGCCAGGCTACGACCTACGCCAACCTAGCCGACCTTACCGGAGTAGACCCATACCCGATTGGCGCGGCAGCGCCCGCCAGTCTCGCCGGGGTTGGTGCAGCGATTAGGGAACTCGTTTCAGCTTCCCTGGGCCGACCTGTGCTGGGGGTTATCCAGGCGCATCGCCAGCCGCCTCCCAACTCTGCCAATCGCTATCCAACTCCCGAGGAGCTCCGTTGCATGGCTTATCTGGCGCTTAACAATGGGGCGAAGGGACTGCTTTTCTATGCTTGGGGCGATATGTACGAAACCGAGACAGGCCAGTGGCCAAGCGGCTTTGCGTATTCTCAGGAGCTGCGCCAAGCCTTCAAACAATTAAACGCAGAACTGTCGCAAATGGGGCTCAGGTACGTGGAGGGACGGCTTCACCGGGACGGGATCACTGTCTCGCCGCCAGACTCTCCGATTGATGCTGCCTGGGTAGAAGAACCAGGCCGAAAGACCCTCGTGTGCGTTAACCCAACGAAGGAAACGCTACAGGTGGCTCTCACTTGGCCAGCGGGCGAAGTGATCCGGGCCTTTGCGCCATTTGAGGTGTACATAGACCAGCGCTGACAACAAGTGACGTTGGGGGGCTTTCCCCAGCCATGCCAGCTGCGCAGGGAAGGTTGCATGGTCGGGGTCAGGCGGCGCGTTTGTATTGGCCCGCGGAGCGTTTTTGCTGCACCGAGGGATGGGAAGAAGAAGTCGGCGCGGCAACGGCTTCGCGGGGCGGTCGTTGTTCACCGGAGGGCATGGGAGATAGAGGGTCCGGCCGGCCTCGCTTTTCTTCTGATATCTGGGATGCAGGGCGGGCTGAGGTTTCGAATCGGTAGCCGACTGACGGCACCGTAACTATCATGGCAGGGCTGGCGGCACTGTCGCCCAGTTTTCGCCGCAGCCGGCCGATGTGTACGTCCAGAGTCCGCGTGTGGATGCTTTCGTCATAGCCCCACACTTCCCACAGGAGCTGCCGCGCCGGAACTGTGCGGCCTGCTTCTTTAGCCAAAGCCCAAAGCAGTTCAAACTCCTTAGGCGTCAAGTCAAGTTTACGACCAGCCAACAACGCTTCATGCCGGATACGGTCCATTGTCAAGGCTCCCGCCGAGATGTGGTCTTCTTCTCGCTGCCGCCCAGCATAGCGACGGCATCTTATAAGCAATGCCCGTAGGCGCGCCGCCAGCTCCTCTACCTCATAAGGTTTGCAGATATAGTCGTCGGCCCCGAGTTCCAGGCCGCACACGCGGTCAACCTCTGTGCGACGCCTGGAAGTTAGGATTAGGGGTACTACGTCGTCGCGGCGGATCGCTTTGCACACATCGAAGCCGTCCATGTCCGGCAGGAAAAGGTCCAGTACGATGGCATCTGGGTGAAGCCTTTGCCACAGGCTCAGGGCCTCGGTCCCAGTGCCTGCTACCCAGACGACAAAGCCGGCTGAACCCAGCCCCTCGCGTACCGCCGCGGCCACGGTCGGCTCGTCCTCAACAACCAGGACGCGTGGACCGCCGTCAAGCCCGTGGCCGGTCCACCTCGTGGTGCCGTTTCCTGGCTTCATGAGCGTCTCATTCCCCTTAGTAACCCCTATACTGAGCCACGTGCTATGCTGCCCATTTTGTTTTCGGCACGTTGCCCGCAGGCTTAACGGTGCTCCTCCACGGGCGTTGTAAAAAGATTGCGACGCGTACGGCGTGGCAGCAACGGTACAGCTATCCCGATTCAGAGGTCCTTCATTGTCCTGTGGGGACTACTGCAAGTGCTGGCATTGGTTTACTGAGAGCGGTGGTACTGTACATCTCCGTGGGTTCGACCTTTTACCTGCAACCGCGTTTCGGAGGTAGCCCAGCGACTTTGCAACAGTCGTCTGTGAAAAAACGGACGGCCTTGTTGCCAAGGCCGTCCGTGACTGCGTTCTGGCTGTCCTTAGGGCGTATACAGCAGTGTCTCGTCGAGCCTAGCAGTACCTATTCTTGCTTGTCCCCAACGGAGGCGTATACCTGTATTTGCTCCTGGCTTTCGCGCTTGCTCATCAGGTAGAAGATGGCGATTACGGCCGCCAGGATTATGCCGACTATGGGCAGGAAGGGAGACCCTTCGGCTCGAACGATTAGCGGCACCACCAGCAAGCCTACCAGGTTCATAACCTTGATGAGGGGGTTAAGGGCCGGGCCAGCAGTATCCTTCAGTGGATCTCCAACGGTATCGCCAACAACTCCGGCCTTGTGAGCGTCGGAGCCCTTGCCTCCGTACAGGCCATCCTCGATGCTTTTCTTGGCATTGTCCCACGCGGCCCCGGCGTCGCACATGAAGACGGCGAGCAATTGCCCCGTGACGATAATGCCGGCCAGATACCCTCCCAGAGCCGGCCAGCCAAACCACGATCCGACGACGACCGGCGCCAAGATAGCCAGCATGCCAGGAGCAGCCAGCTCGCGCAGAGCCGACGCTGTGCAAATATCAACGACCCTGGCCGAATCAGGTTCCGCCTGCCCTTCCATGAGCCCAGGAATCTCGCGGAACTGGCGGCGCACCTCGTTAATGATGTAGAAGGCGGCGCGTCCTACTGCGCGTATGGTCATCGAGCTGAACAGGAAGGGCATGGCGCCTCCGATGAGCAAGCCAATGAAGACAGCCGGCTGGTCTACCTGGATGTGCAGTCGCTCCAGTGCCTCTGGGCTGATAATCTCGCCGCCTCCGCCCCCGCCCCCGACCTGGGCCAGGGCAACCTTTGAGAGATAGGAGCCATAGAGCGAGACAGCGGCTACTACAGCGGAAGCTATGGCGAAGCCCTTTGTGGCGGCCTTTGTGGTGTTCCCGACGGCGTCCAGGGATGCTAGGACCGGACCGGCCTCCTCACTGGTGCCGGCCATTTCCGAAATCCCCTGGGCATTGTCAGCCACCGGGCCGTAGGTGTCCATCGAGACCATGACACCGGTGGTGGTGAGCATGCCTAGGCCAGTGAGTGACACTCCGTATAGCACCGAGACCGCCGATTCGCCCTCGCCCCCGAAGATGAGGAGCGAGGCGAACATAGCCGCACAAATGACGATGAGCGACCAGACGGTGCCCTCGAAGCCGACGGCCAGGCCTTGCAACAGGGCGGTTGCCGTTCCGGTCTGGGTGGAACGCGCGATCTCCTGCACCGGGCGGAACCGGCCAGAGGTATAGTACTCGGTAACCTTGTAGATCACGAGGGCCAGGATTACCCCGCCCGTTGTTGCGTAGAACAGCCGCAAGTCCTGAACGTAGTAGCGGGCGAAGAAGAAGAACAGGATGATTGACGTTATGGCCGACCAGAAGAAGCCCCGGCTGATGCCGGCCATGGGGTGCTCCTGGTCGGATTTGAGGTTGACCTGCATAATGCCAAGGATTGAGGTAAGCACACCCACTCCTCGTACGATTAGCGGGAAGAGGATCCACTTCTTGGCCAGGTCCATGGCTTCTGCTGTGCCTCCGGCCGAAGCGTGAGCCAGGGCGAGAATCATCGAGGCCACCAGGGTCACTTCATAGGACTCGAAAATATCGGCGGCCATCCCAGCGCAGTCGCCCACGTTGTCGCCGACCTGGTCGGCGATGACTGCGGCGTTGCGCGGGTCATCTTCGGGTATACCTGCCTCAATCTTACCTACCAGGTCGGCGCCCACATCCGCTGCCTTGGTGTAAATCCCGCCACCTACTCGCATAAATAGCGCGAGCAGACAACCGCCGAACCCAAAGCCCAGTAGCACTTCGGTAGCGCGCTCGCGGAATATCATGAAGATTATCGTGGCTCCGAGCAGGCCCATGCCAACGGTGTACATGCCCGCGACGCCGCCGGAGCGGAAAGCCACAAAGAGGGCCTCCCGTAGGCTTTTACGAGCTGCGTTGGCGCACCGAACGTTGCCCTGTACAGCCAGTGTCATGCCCATCCAGCCGGTGAAGGCCGAAGCAAAAGCGCCGAGCAGGAAGGCCACACCGCGGCCAATGCCAATGTCCCACCCCGCGGTGGCGCCGCTCAAGGTTAGTGCGATAAAGAGGATGACCACCATCCACGCGATGGTGGTGAATTGGCGGTGCAAGTAGGCATATGCACCGTCCTGAATCAGCCGCGCTATGCGCTTCATTTCATCTGTGCCTTGATCCATGCGCACGATCCGGCGTCTAAGGTAGTACCCGTACAGCAGACCGATGACAGCAGCGACTATTACGCCCCACAGCGCTGCGTTTTCGAAGGGCGTGAACTCCATGCGTGTTTCCATGATGCTTTGCCTCCTTCACGACGTGGGCGGGTTGGTCTGGTGGTCGGTCTGCTTATTATCCCAGCAGGCCCGCGCAGTGACACGCCAGGGTAACTAGTCCTAGAGCCCAGCAGTACACCGCGAACCACCGAAGCCTCTTGTTTCGCACCGCCCGTATCACCAAATGTATGGCGCCCCATCCGCTCACAAAGGCCGCAGCGGTACCCGCTATCAGCGCGTCAAGTTCGCCCGTACCCACTCCAATTCGCACCGCTTCGGGTATTTCCTTGACGGCCGCCCCGAATATCACAGGCACCGACAGAAGAAAGGCAAATCGCGTTGCCCACTCCCGTTCCAAGCCCGCAAACAGCCCAGCGACTATCGTCGCGCCAGAGCGGGAAATGCCTGGTACCACTGCCACCGCCTGGGCGACTCCTACAGCCAGGGCGTGCCTCCAGCCGGTGGTCGTCTCCCTGGTGTTTCCAGTGGTGCGGACGTCGGCCGCAAACAAGAACAACCCGGTCACCAGGAGAGCCCCCCCCGCCAGAGCCGGCTCATTGAACAACATTTCCACCGGTTGCGCAAGAGCGAGGCCAACCACCGCAGCCGGGACCGTCGCCAGCAACAGCAGTCCGAAGATGCGCGCTTCGGTGCTGGGCGGCCGCCGTCCGGCAAAACGCAACCACTCCATCCCGGCTCCAAGCAGCAGCAACCAGTCACGCCAGTAGTAAGCAACCACAGCCAGCAGCGTACCAAAATGTACGGCTACGGCAAGCTGCAGTCCCGGGGGTGCCCAGCCGAGGAACGCAGGGATTATGACCAAATGTCCGGAGCTCGAGACTGGTAAAAATTCCGTGAGACCCTGCAGCACACCCAGGGCCAAAGCTTCATGTAGGGGCATCCGCTGGGGCCTCCTCGATGCCTACGCGCTGCCGCAGGTAGGTATAAAAGACACGGAGCACGGCGGCCACGGGCACTGCGATAAATACCCCGATGACGCCCAGGAATTCCGCCCCCACCAGCAGTGCCACGATAACGGTCACGGGATGAAGACGTACACTGCCGCCCAGCACCTTAGGGCGAAGAATCTTGTTCTCGAGCGCGTTCAAGCCCGCATATATCAGCAACACGACGAGAGTCGTGCGCCAGCCGACTTGGGCCAGAGTGATTATCCCGATTGGCACGGCGGCAACTATTGGCCCGATAATCGGCACCCCAAAGCCCAGTCCCGCAAGGAAGCCGAGAGTGATGTACAGTCGCACTCCGGCCAGGTAAAGGGTCAAGCCCGTCGCGAAGCCCATCAGGATACACAAAATGACTGCCGCCCGGACGTAACCGTGCATGAGAGCGTTCATTTCTTCACCCATGGCCCGCGCCCTGGCTCGCCGCGGCGCAGGCAGACTCGCCAGGAACCCCTCGGCCAGCAACGCCGCGTCGCTCACAAAATAGAAGGCCAGTACGGGCACAATAAGCCCCTCGACAATGAGCCAGCCTCGCAGCAGCAAGCCCTTTACCAGAGCTGCCTGGAATGCCACTATTTCCCCGGCAAGCTGGAAAGCCTTTTCTCGCAGCGCGGCAATGCTCTCGTCCGGAATCAAGTACCCGTATTTTTCGCTCAGGGCCTCGATTTCTTGCGGCAAGGCTGCGGCCCATTCCTGGGCCAGGTCGGCGAGACGCTTCGACTCATTCAGCAAGGGCGTGGCAGTGAGCACGACCAGCAACACCACGCCACCAACGAAGCCCAGAACCACCATCAGAGCACTTGCGGCCCTTCTCGTGCGTCGCGGAAGAAAAGCTAACGGCTGCTCAAATAGGACGACCGCTGGCCAAACTATGTAGGCTACGGCTATGGCTACGACTAGCGTGCCAAAGACGTCCGCCAGGCGGCCGAGTATGTAGGCTGCCACTGACGAGCCACGGAACACCAGCCACGTCACGCCGGCCACAATGGCGGTGGCCACGGCTATCTGGCGAGGCGTCCAGTGGCTCTCGGTTTCACCGCCCCTGTCTTGATTCATCGGGTTGCCCTCCGGGCACGAACTCCTCCGGCGGCTCGTCTCGGATACCAAAGTGGAACTCCAGGGCGTCTACCACACGGCGCGCCGCCTGGCCGTCGCCGTAAGGGTTGCGCACGCTAGCCATTGCATGGTAAGCACGCGGGTCAGACAAAAGTTTTGAGGCCTCTGCCACTATAGTGTCCTCGTCGGTGCCAACAAGCTTAGCTGCTCCTGCCTCGATGCCCTCTGGCCTTTCGGTGGTATTACGGGCGACGAGTACAGGCACTCCCAGGGAGGGCGCTTCCTCCTGAATACCACCGCTGTCGGTGAGGATGAGGTCTGCCCTGCGCATAAGGGGGACAAAAACCTCGTAGTTCGGTGGTTCAATGATGCGCACGCGCTGTGCCTGTGCCAGAACTGTGTTTACCACCTCGCGCACTGCCGGGTTTGGATGCACCGGAAAAACAATGAGCAAGTCATCAAAGGCATTGTGAAGGCGCCTTAAGGCCTGGCAGATTGATACCATAGGGACGCCCAGATTCTCCCGCCTGTGGGCTGTAACAAGTAGCACTCGGCCTAGCCACGCATCTATGGGCTCAAGGTCGGTCCCCGCCAGCGATGGACGGTGCTCGAGAATCATGCCAAGTGCATCCGCCACCGTGTTGCCTGTGACGAAGATGCGCTCGGGAGGTACTCCCTCTGCCAGCAGGTTCCGCCTGGACAGTTGGGTCGCTGCGAAGTGAAGGTCGGCCATAGCGTCAGTGAGACGACGGTTAATCTCCTCAGGGAAGGGCTGGAACTTGTCCCGCGTCCGCAGGCCGGCCTCGACGTGGCCTATGGTGATGCGATGATAGAAGGCCGCCAGGGCCGCGCAAAACACCGTAGTGGTGTCTCCCTGCACCAATACCACGTCTGGTCGGCGTTCCTCGAAAAGCTCGGCCAGACCTACGATCGCTCGCGCCGTGAGGGTGGGCAGTGACTGCTCGGGCTCCATGAGCGAAAGGTCGGCGTCCGGCTCGATCCCGAAGACGGAAAGCATTTGGGCCGTTAGTTCGCGGTGCTGGCCGCTGGATAGAGCTTCTACTACAAAGTGTTCCCGGCGGCGCAATTCGGTGTAGACGGGCGCCAGCTTAATGACCTCAGGGCGCGTGCCGAAAACTAACGCGACCTTGATCACGCTTACAGCCTCCAGAGTGCGAGCGCGGCCAAGCATAGCGCGGCGGTAGCCAGGTAAAGCAGCAGCACAGTCTGGACCGGCGTATAGCCGCGCTCGAGGAGCCGGTGGTGGACATGTGTGCGGTCGGGGGTATCGAGGGCCTGACGGCGTCGCCAGCGACCCCAGCTAGTGGAAACCACGTCATAGAGAGGGACCGCCGCCACCAGCAGAGGCGCTGCGAAAGCCGTCAGGGCTGCGCCTTTGAAGGCACCGGCGGCTGCCACTGAGGCTATAATGAAGCCCAGCGACATCGCGCCCACGTCACCCATGAAAACGCTAGCGGGGGCAAAGTTATATCGCAGGAAGCCCAACCCTGCCCCGGACACGGCCGCTGCTAGACATGCCACGTCAGACATCCCTCCGCAAAAGCCCATGAAAGCCAGTGCGGCCGCCGCCAAAGCTGATACTCCGGCTGCAAGCCCGTCAACGCCGTCTATCCAGTTCACGGCGTTTGTCAGGGCGACAAGCCAGGCAACCGTCACCGGCCACGAGACCCACCCCAGAGCCAGATAGTGGTCTCCAGCCCACGGCGCCAGCAAGTTTGTGACTCCTTCGATGCGTACTCCGAATTGCCAGGCCAAGGAAGCAGCCACCACCTGCCCGACGAGCCGGGGCCGCGGCGGCAGGCGGTAAATGTCGTCAAGAAGGCACAACGGCACGAGCACGGCCAAGCCGGCCAGGACACCCGTCATTGGCCCGTTAAAGGACGACCCAGCCAGCCAGTAGCCAAAGAGCACGCCCGCGACTATAGCCAGCCCGCCGCCCCGCGGAGTGGGGCGGTCGTGGCAGTGTCTCCCATGCGGAATATCCACTGCACCAAGCCGGGCCATGAGCCAGCGGGCTGCTGGGGTCAGTAGAAGAGCTGCGCCCAGTCCGCCGGCGCCCGCTAACCAGGTGCGCAGTCCAATCTGCGCAAGGTCGCTCATCCGCCCCCTCCGCCTGCTTCCCACCGCACCAGTTCTACCCCTGCCTCGCCCAACATTTCCAGCGCAAACTGGTCCGGGTAGTCGCCTGCGTAAACTATCCTACATACGCCCGCATTAAGAAGTATCTTTGCGCAGGTCACGCAAGGCTGGGTAGTCGAGTAGAGGACAACTTCGCCCGTGATGGCAACGCCGTGAATAGCACACTGTATTACGGCATTCTGCTCGGCATGAACGCCGCGGCAGATCTCCTGTCGCTCGCCAGCAGGCACACCCAATAGCTCCCGGTAGCAGCCACCACGTTCCGCACAATGCTGCAGGCCGCGCGGTGCGCCGTTGTAGCCTGTAGCTAGAATCCGCCGCCCCGAGACGAGCACGGCTCCTACGTGCCGCCGCAGGCACGTGGACCGCTTTGCCACGACGTGAGCAATCTCCATGAAATAGTCATCCCAGCACGGCCGGGTGTCTCTCCAGGGCGATGTTCCAGGCGAAGACACCGTTTAGCGTCCCCCTTGAAGGGCGCGGCGCTCCAGGTCTACAAACTGGCTCCGACGTCGGACATGACGCTCCTCCGAGGACGGCTGGGCCGTCACGAAAGCTTGCACAATTTCCTGGGCTAGGCCCGGGCCCACCACTCTGCCCCCCAGGGTGAGTATGTTAGCGGCGTTGTGTTCCCGGGCCATCCGCGCTGTGTAAGGGTCTGATGCATGAGCGGCGTATGCCCCGGGGACCTTGTTGGCGGCAATGGCCATCCCGACCCCGGTTCCACAAGCCAGGATGCCCAAGTCGGCCTCGCCCTTAGAGACGGCACGTGCCACGGGTTCCGCGAAGGTGCAATAATCAACGGGCGCCGCGTCGGCCACCCCGAAGTCCAATACTTCGACCGGCAACTCAGCCAGGGCCTCGAATATAGGCCTTCTCAGCACCAAGCCAGCGTGATCGCACCCAAAAGCCACCTTCACAGTTGCTCCTCCTAATACGAAACAGGCCTCCGCGTTCAGGAGGCCCCTCTGCGCAGTCGCCGCAGCATCATGAGGCTGCTACTCTGCGACTTGCTCTTTTAAGATTGCTAAGGGAGCAGCTTCTGTGCCCCTTACTCGCTGCTGCTCGGTTGACGCTTGGGCAGGCGCACGGCGAATCTTGAACCTCGTCCCTCCTCCGACCAGTCCAGCCAGACATCCCCGCCATGGGCTCGTGCTAAATGCCGTACGAGGTACAGCCCGATCCCGGTGCCCTTAATCGCCTTTCGGCTTTCGTCCTCTATCATCTGGAACCGCTCGAAGATTCTCTCACGGTACTCGGGAGCGACGCCTAGCCCCTGGTCGCTTACAGTTATGAGCACCGTTTCCCCTTCGTCCTGCGCCGCCACCCGGACTTCACCGCCGTCGGGAGAGTACTTGATGGCGTTGCCCACAAGGTTATCCAGGATTTGTGTCACCTTGTCTGCGTCGGCCTCAATGACCGGGAAGTCGGGCGGGATGTCATTTATGACCTGGTGGCGGTCAGTGTAGGCCTGCTGGGCCTGGCAAACCGTCTGGGCTATCTCATACAGATTGACGTCCGTGATGTACATTTCCAGCGCACGGCCCGATTCGATGCGCGACACATTGAGCAAGTCATTGATGAGCCGCGTTAAGCGGTCGCACTCCTGGTCAATGATTTGATAGAACTCGTGCCGCGTCTCCTCGTCGTACATGCCCTCGGTGTCTTCCAAAAGAGTGGAGATAAAGCCTTTGATTGATGTTAAGGGCGTGCGGAGCTCGTGGGAAACCGTGGAGACGAAGGCCGTCTTCATGCGCTCCAACTGCCGGATCTCGGTAATGTCGTAAATGATCGCAACTATGTTTTGAAGCTGCCCATTCTCCTCAAACATGAGGGATGTCTCAACGCGGTAAATCCGCTTCCCCTCATCCAACGCTACTTCTCTGGTGACCGGAGACCGCTCACGGAGCGTGTCCTCGAAAACCTGTCTTAGCTCGGTATTCTGGATGACCTTATCGGCCGGAAGCCCGGTAATCGGCTCGCCCTCGGGCAATGATAGGATGCGGTAAGCAGCCGGGTTCATTAGCCGGACGGTACGGTCCGCTGAGACAACGACAAGTCCAGCCCGGATGCTCTCGAGAGTCTCCTCGAGGGCTTCCTTTTCTTCTTGTAGCCGGATGTACAGTTGGGCGTTGGAGATAACGGCCGCGGCCTGGTCGGCAAGGTGCTGAAGTAAACGTACGTCGTCATCGTTGAACTGCTCGCCGTAGCGCTTGTTGAAGACGTGCATCACGCCAATGATGCGCTCTTCTACTACCTGTTCTTCTTCGTCTCGGCGCTTTATCGTGAGGGGGACTGCGATCCCATTTGTGACTCTTAGTCGCGCCATGAACTCTGGGTCGCAGCGTGGATCATTGAGGGCGTCGGTGATGACGATCGGTTCGCCGGTGCGGAATACCAGACCACTGGCCCCCGAATCGGCCTTCACGGCAAGCGAGGTCAGTACTTCCTCGGGAATCCCGAGGGCTGGCGGAAGTGGGGCCAGCTCGTCCGTGTCAGGCTGGTAGAGGAGCAGCAGTACCCGCTCCGCCCGCACAATCATCGCCACATTATTGACTAACCGCGTGAGTGTGGCTTTGAGCTCTGGCCGCGTCACTACGACCGCCGGAACCTCAGCCATCGTAACGCGGGTGCGGAGTTCTTCCTCCAGGTCACGGATTTTCCCTTGCAGTTCCGCGACTACGAGGCGGTATCTCTCAAGCTCCTTAGTGAGCCGCTCTGAATCCTCTGGCCCATTTGGCAGGGGCATGCAATAACCTACCTCCGTCCACAGCCCATGGCCTGCTCCCGGCGTCGCGAGGTTCTGTGCAACCTTCTATCGCCGGGAGCGTTTCCGCCCAGACTTTGCCCGATTGAGGTCGCTCTGGCGCTGGTTGCTCGATTTCATGAACTCGCTTAAGCGTCGCTCGAAGGCTGCACTGGTGGGACGGCGCGGTGGCCGCCGTGGTTGTCGCTCGGCATCGGGATGCTCCGCCTGTTTGATTGACAGGTCGTAGCGTCCTTCTTCCTTCATGCCGAGAACCTTTACCCGCACCTCGTCGCCTTCGCGCAGATAGTCCTCGACGGCTGCCACAAACTCTGGCGCTATCTCGGAGATGTGCACCAGCCCCGACTCGCCGTTTGACAGCTGGATTATCGCTCCGAACCGGAGCAGCTTAACTACTTTGCCCTCCACCACTTCTCCTGTTTCTAACGGCACGCGAACCTTCTCTCCTAGATCAAAATGTCCTGCTGCGCCTTTGGCTGCAGCGGCGCCCGCATTATAGAAATGGGCCGCCCAAAGTGTCAAGGAAAGCTGCACGTACGACTTCTGAGGCCCCGGGGGATTTCCTTTTAGCTACTTTCTACAAATCCGCAAGCGCCGCAGTTTGAGACCATCTCTTCAGCAAGCCACTGTTTCTCTATTGTGTTCCGGGCGCACGTCCAGGTGCTCTTGTTGACACCTGCCCATCGCCACGCCCGTTGAGCAGGTGTAAATCTCGCCAGCCGAGAGCGTGGGCGGGCCGGCCGTGCCGCTGGCTGTACAGAATCGAATTGCTCGTCTCGGCAGCCGTGGATGATGGCCGAGGAAAGCCGCGATGAGGACAAGCACCGCCCGCTCACGCTGCTTTCGTGAAGAGCAATCGCGTCGTTGAAACTCACACTCGTTGCCGTGGTCCGGGTATGAGCTGACGGCGGAGAAGCCCTTTGTGCTTGCCATGGCCCAGACTCCAGCGGTCGCGTCATGGCTGCAAAGGGCACGCGAATTCATTCCGCAAGCCCGCAGACCTGGTCTACCAGCTCCGTGATTGCCTCGACCTTCTCGATTTGCCCTACCTGAGAAATCTCATCAGAGATGCCCAGAATGAGCCGCGGCGCGAACATGTCAATGACGCGCTTGGCGAAGTCGAGACATTCCTGCATCGAATAGTGAGGCAGGAAGTGGATGGCAGGCAGGAGGTCGAGGCATACTATTTTGTCGCCAACGGCCGTTTTGATTTCCTCCAGCGTCATGTCGCCCATGGGCGCAGGAGGCAAGGCCTCAACGCCGTCCAGGCCCGATTCTTGCAGATATGGCAGCAGCAGGCGCGAGTTACCATCCCAGTGAGTGTGCACAAATCGGCCGTGAGCGTGTAGTCGCTCGCTGATTCGTTGCCACCGCGGCAGACAGTATTTCTTGAGGATAGGGGGAGGTGTGAACTCGTTGGTCGTGTGGTCGCCCAGGTTGAAAATGCGGCATGGGAGCTGTAGAGCGGCGTCTATCATTCTATCGTCCCGGCGCGCGCACGCCTCCAGATACTCCTCTACCGCTGCGCGGTGGTCATGCAGCAGGTAGTGGGCGTCCACCAGGCCGCACCAGTGCTTTATTAGCTCCGTGAAGCCGTCGCTGGAGAGGAAGATCGTTGGCTCAGCGCGATGGCCCACGCGCTCGGCTGCTTCCTGGAAAGCCTGCAGGTTGGCTCGATACTGCTGGCGCTCCGTTATATCAATGACGACGCGCAGTTGTTCTGGTGTCTTCACGGGGTACTGGCAGGTGCGTCGGTTTACTATTTCTCCGTTCTCCCAGACCACCTGGTCCACCCTGCGAATGGTGCCGCTCGGCGTCGTAAACGTCTCGATGTAGTAGTTGCCGTGGAGTTCTTCCGTTTTAACTATATCGGCCGGGTCTTCGTAGACTTCTATTCCCGCCGAGGCGGCGTAACGCACGGAACAGCGCAGCGCATCGTATATGCCCAAGTAGTCGAGGTCTCGGTAGCGCTCTGGCAGCGTTCCCTTAGCCATATGGTGGAAAATCCAGGTCTCCAGGCGTGGCTGCCACAAGACTTTGTCAGCGGTGCCTTCAAAGATAGCCAGGTTGAGTTCTTTGCGCGTCACAGTAGGTGCCTCCCTGGGGCTATCTGGTGGTCTCTCCGTTTTTCACTCGCGTCGGCAAGACCGTGCTGCACAGTGGCTGCGATTTCGCTAGAGCCAATGGCATTTCTCCTGGCTCTTCTGCGTCTGCGGCGCCGTGCCACTCTGCGCCGCCGCCGCGACTGCCGGCCCGGAGATGCACGCCCGCGACACAGGAGCCTCGGGAGTGCATGTATTCTAGCTCGGCCGCGTGTTCAGCCGGACACCTGTTGAGCGACCACTAATGTGCGGGCGGCCAGGTCGCTGATGCGGTTGAAATTCATTCCCTGCAGGCTGCTCTCCAGGATGTCGTTGAGGGGGTCCACCCAGTGTGGCGGAATGCCCTTGGCCCCCAGCAGTGCACCCATCACCGACCCTGCAGTCGCTCCGTTGCAGTCCGTATCCCAACCGCCCATGACCGCAATGCAAATAGCCCGGCTGAAATCCCCACCGCTATGGAGCAATCCCATGAGCACCAGGGCCGCGTTATTAATGGTATGCACCGGATGGTAATGGCCGTACTTAGCGTTGATGCGTTCCCATGTTATCTTCCAGTCGTCGTCTTGGCGACACCATTCCAGACAATCATCAATGCATTCCCGCAGGCGACAGCGAACAGGGATCTCCGCGGCTGCGGCGGCTATGGCCTCCCGCAAGTCGTCGGCCGACAAAGCAGCCGCGATAAGAGCCGCGAAGAACATCTCCCCATAAATACCGTTCTTGGTGTGGCTGATGCAGGCGTCCCGCCAGGCGAATTCAGCGGCCTTTTCGGGCCAGCCAGGCGCAGCGTACCCCCAGGCATCTGCTCGGATCTGCGCTCCTATCCACTCGCGGTACGGGTTGAGGTGCACAGCGGATTGCGGCGGCCAGATGTCCACGACAAAGTTCCGGTAGGCCTCGTGCTCGGCCGTGCATACACAGCGATAGGGGAAATGGGCCAGCCACTGCTCAGCTACATCGCGGGGCGTAAAGTCCGGGCCGTTTTCTTCAAGGATGTGCAAGCCTATTACGGTATAGTCTGTGTCATCGTCGCGCACGGCTCGGGTGATGTTCCCGCGCAGGAGCGACTCGACTCCTGGATGGTAACTCAGGCCTTCCGGCAGGTCCTGTGCGGGTGGGAAATAGCCATCCAGTTCCCACGCTCCGGCAGCCCTGAGCAGTGCCTCCAGGCGATCACGGGTGAAACCCTCTACTGGCTTTCCCAACATGCAGCCAGCGCAGCGGCCCAGCCACGCGCCCAGGATTCGGTCGGCAAGTTCTTCACGCGAGGGCGTGGGCAGATGCCTCGGACCGTCAGGCCGGACTCGACGGATTTCGCCAAGCTCTGATGGCTCCTCGTAGGGCCAATCGTCGCGCGTTGGTAGCCCTGCTGCAGCCTCAAAAAAAGCGCTTAGGGCTCGACATTGCCCATCTGGAGGCGAAGCCTCGATGCGCGCTAGCTCTTCGTCAAGACCGCCGACACGACGTCCTTCCTCTTTAAGTTGAATAAGCTCTGCTCTTGCAAGATCAACAAGCCTTTCGCGTGATAACATCAGCGACGCTCCCTTGACCAGACCTCGTGGCGGTATCTGTTGTTCTACTGGCCGCGGCAGGGACGACCGTGGGGGCAATTCTACCTAGGCCGTACCAAAACCTGCAGCACTTGCTGACAGATTTCTCCGGTCGGCGCATTGGCGCGAAGAATTGCAAGGTACATCCCCGGAGGTACCCGCGTCCCATGACGGGAGACGTAGGGCCACACCAGCACAGCGCGGCGCGTCGTCGGGTCGAGGCTGGCTGACAAGGTGGCCACCTCGCGGCCAGCCATGTTGACCACAAAGCCGCTAATGTGCAGGTCGGACCGGCTCACATGGCATTCTATAGTTGCCAGCTCGCGCGATATGATTGCCCGCGCTGCATAGATGACAGGTTGGCTTGGTCCCGCTTGGCTGACCGCGGGACCTTCAACGACTTGGGCCGGAGGGCCACTGGCCGGGCAATGCCCGTCATCGAACACGAAGCGATAGCGCAAGCCGCTTGCCGAGTATGGGAGCACCGTCGAGCCCTGGTATACAACTCCGGCACGCACGTCACCGGGAGCCTCCGCAGTCATGTCGTAAACCACGGACCGCGTGAGGGTCGTGTCAGTGTAAACGATGACCTGGGCGCGTTGAGGAGCCTCGCCGTCAGCATCCACATATTTCACTCGGAAGATAAACACGGTCTGGCCTGCGATGCCCGAGTCCGGATTAACGCCGTCGCTGGCGTAACTGCCCGAACCGACCCATGCCAACACTGGTCTAGTATCAATGAGCGGTCCCTCGAACCGGTCCGTTCTCACCACAGTCGTGCCGTCCGACGCCTGGAACCAATACGACCAGGCACCATGCCCAAGCTTTGTCGTTGTGGTATACGTCCGCCCCTCGGAGAAGGGGCGATTGTCTGCCGCCGTCATGTCCAGGTACGCAGCGGTTGTCTCCCGCCCGTCTGAGGTATAGTACACGCGCACATAGCTGGGAGGCTTGCCGGAACCATGCCGGTAGATGACCGAAAAGCTGAAGGGCGTATCGTTGGCGGAGCCCGCAGTGGGATATACCCCGCCACCATGGTAAGGCGGTGTTTCCGGCGGGGGGACTTCGAATTCGCCGGTCAGGCTTGGCCCCGCGACCTTCGCCGTGGCTTGTCCGGCCGCGTCCAAATAACCGTCGCTGGCCGCGAAGCGATATTCCCATGAACCCAGCGTTGTGAGGCGCTTGGTAATCTCGTACGTTTTCCCCTTCTTGTAATCGCCGCCAACGAGTGGAGTCATCATCCACGGGCTGCCGGGGACCTCGACCCCGTCGCGAAACAAGCGCAGGGCAACGTAGCGAGGCGGGTCGCCGTCACCATCCGCGTACACCACCCGGAAGTTGAAAAGCGTGCCGCCAGCGCTGCCCGAGTTGGGTTCTAGTCCATCGCCACTCGCCGTACCGTCAGTGGGATAGTTCAGCGTCGGGCGCTGGTCGCTTAGCGGGCCTGGCCTTGGTGTAGTAGCTGGCCCATAGGCCGTTATCACTCCATCGCTGGCGCTAAACCAGTGGGTGTAAGTTCTTCCTGCTGGCAAGCGCAGGTCTACGCCGTATCGCCGACCTGAATTCACCGGCTGGCTGTCCAGCGCAGAACACTCAAAGGGACTATTTGCGATTTCCACTCCGTCGCGAGCAACGTGGAGCCGCACGTAGGACGGTGCCCGCCCGGACAGGTTGAGGTACGTCGCTTCAAAATGAAACTGTGTCGAGGGCGTACCGCTTTGCGGTTCCACGCAGTCTTGTTCATATCCAACGGCGCCTGTGAAGATAAGTTTGGGTCTGTATTGCACTGAGGGGCCGGTCCGCGCCGTGGTCGGTTCTCCGGAGGCCGCGTGTACGCCGTCACTGGCCGTGAAACGGTACTGGTAACCTGTGGCGGAGGCTTGAGTCAGCGCAGTCGAGAAGGCAAAAATCTGCCCCTGGGCTGGCGTGCCCGAGACAAGTTTCATCTGGAAGGGGCTGCCAGCAACTGGCTGCCCGTCCAGCGAGAGGTGCAAAAATACTCCAGTAGCTGAGTCGCCGTCAGGGTCCGTATACTTGACCCGCCACTGGAACACGGTATCTTCCGCAAAGCCTGTGTCGGGGTCTATCCCGTCGCTGACAAAGTTCGGCTCGCCAGTCCAGGCTAGCCTCGGGGGTGTCGAGACCACGGGGCCAGCCTTGGGCTGAGTGGGTTCACCGATGGCTGGCAGCTCCCAGTCACGGGCCTCGAAGTAGTAAGAGTACGCACGGCCGGCGGCGAGGGTCAACTGACGCAGGAAAACCGCCCCGGCCCGATAATCTGGACTGGCCGCCTCTGCAGTCAGGGCGAAGGGACTGCCAGATATTTCGGTCCCTCCAGACAGGACACGCACCCGCACGTAGGCCGGCGGATTGCCTTCGGCATCTGAGTAAACGACCTTGAACACGAAATTGGTAGAGGGGCTACCCACTTCCGGGCTGACGCCTGTACCAGAATACGCGCCGGTGTTAAGCCACCGTAGCTGGGGCGGTGTGTTGGGCGGACCTGTGCGGAAGGGCTCGAAATCAACGGTTCCGACACCCGAGGCGTCCGCCGAGTCGTAGATGCGCAGAGCAATGGCGGCCTTCTGGCTGGTACCCCACCAGTTGTTTTCGGCCTTTACGTCAAGCGCGGACCTGTTGCACACATCGTAAGGTCCGAGATTGGCGGTTACCGTATTCAGTCCGTTGTCGTCGGTGGCAGTATTTCCCAGGTTTCCCAAGTTTGGTGCAGCACCTGTCTCGATAAGAACGCCGTAGCGGCCGTTGGCTGTCAGTTCGGTGTTATAGATGACAGGGCTGGCATTGCTACCGCGTACTGATAGGCCGTCTTGAGCGCAACGCACCAGCCAGCTATTCGCGATTCGGGGCGAACACGTGTCCACCGTCACGCCCGTGGTAGCATACTCGACAACTGCCCACTCCAGGAGACCTGTTGCGCCTGCCCTGAACACGATCCCCGGCCAGTCGCCCGGAACCGGAGGTTGCTCGTCGGAAGAAAAGACAATCAACGCGTCGGGGGACCCAGAAGCAATGAGACTGCCAGCCACCTCGAGACCGCCGCCCACAATGCACACACCCGGCTCAATGGTTAGGGTGACACCGCTGGCAATCCTCGCCACAGTGCCCGAAGCCTCTGCCGCGAGGTTGTAAGGCAGAGGTTGTCGTCGCCAGGTCTGCGAGGCAGTAACGTCGGTGCTGATCGCGCAATTCACTCCGATAGCCGGTACAGCGTTGGATGAAAAGCTGAGGTTGGGCCCAAGCAGGCCTGCAGCGTTGGCCATCACGTAGGCTGGCCAGTCCCCGGAGTATGAGATCAGGCTGTCACGGACTTGCCCCGTCGCGGCGCTAGCGGTGATACGCACGCCGCTGCGACCGCAGCGTGAGATTGTACAGTTTGTGACCACCAGCCTCGCCGCGCCGTTGACCAGCAATCCGTCAAAGCGGGCACCGAGCAGGCTGCAGCTCTGCAGGTTAATGGTGCCTGTGGTAGCCGTGACCGCAGTGGTGGCGTCGCGAATGACGGCGCCCGCAAGGTTTAGATTGCCCCCCGCGACCGTGATGCCCGGCCAGTCGCCCGCCGAGCCAGCGTCGCCGGCGGGGCCGTAAAAGTACACCGGCGCTCCGGAGCCGACCGTTGCCAGGCTGCCCTCAACGAGTATGCTCCCACCACGCACTCGCACGCCCGGAACAACAGTGAGTGCTCCCCCGGAGGCTATTAGCAACTCGTCGCTGGTCCCGGCTCTGAGGTCGTAGTCGTACCCAAGCCATTGCCACGTGTCCGCGTCCAGAATGTCTTCGTCCGCGCTGCAGCTCACGCCGATGTAAGGCAAGGCGACGGAGGAGAACGTAAAGGGCCCCGAAAGAAGTTCTACGAGGGTGGCCTTCGCCACGATGGGGTACTCGCCGATATTAGCGAAGTCGCAGGCACCAATTGAACCAGTGACTGAAGTGGTCTCCAGAAACAGTCCGCGCCGGTCGCAATGTGACAACTGGCATGAGGACACCTGAACCTCGGCCGTACCATACGCTGCGATGCCGTCGCGACTGCAGTAGCTAATTTGACAGTCGGAGAGGCTGCCGCGCCCGTTGTTTACGGTTAGTGCAGTTACGGCTCCGGAAACGGTGGTTTGCGACATGCTTAGTTGACCGCCCGATTGTACGAACATACCCTGCCAGTAGCCCTTTGTGGACGTACCTACAACGCAACGGGACGCGGCCGTACCGCTGGCTACCAAGGAACCGTAAACGCTGATGCCGTAGTTGCCGGTAGGTTGCAGAGTGGCGCCTGCTTGAAGTGTGAGCGTGCCCGAGCTGGCAACAGTGAGATTGCCGACTAGGCGATGGGAACCGGCCGGCAAGGTGACGGGGGTGCTTATGGTGCCGCTGAGGTCTGCGGCCATCGCTGGAATACATGCGGCACAGAGCAGGTACAGAACAACTTCTGGCCGTCGCACCCTGACGACCACCTTCAGCCTATGTTTCCCTGCCGACGCAGAATTCTTCATGGCGGGGCAGGTATCTGGCATCTAGAGCGGCTCGGGCACAGCCGGAAGATATAGGGCAACGGTAGTGCCCTCGCACACGTCGCTGCAGATGAGCGTGACCCCCTTGTGCTTTGCCACTACAGCGTCTACGAACGTCAGGCCCAAGCCGGCGTGGCGGACGCCGAGGGTTGTGAAAAAAGGCTGGAAGACGGCCTCCCAAAGAGATGGTGCAATACCTACCCCGGTGTCCGCGAGAAGCAATCGCAGCCAAGGTCCGCAGCGGTCCAGGCTAACAGTCAAACGTCCGCCGTGGGGCATGGCCTGCAAGGCGTTATCCAACAGCGCACGCACCGCCTCTAATAAGCGCCCCCGCTGCCCCAGAGTATGCTCTTCAGTCGTGATGTGCGTCGTAATGTGATGCGTGGGTAGCGGAGCTGCTCCGTCGTCCCCAGTGCCTCCGAGCGCTTCTTGTAAGGCTTCGCGCACAATCTGCGCGAGGCTAACTGGTTCGAGTGCCTCGTCCGGCATCACATCCCAACACGCATCAATTCGGTCAGCCTGGCACAGACAGGCGCGGAGCCTTTGCGATACTCGCAGGACTGCTTCTTCAGCCGGCTGGCCGCGGGACAAGTCCAGTGCTTGCTGGATTGTGGTTTCAAGAGCGCGCAGGTGGTGGGTGAAGAAGTCGGCAGCGGCCCGAGCCCCTGCCACGCGAAGTTGCAAGAGGCTTCTGCGGTCCCTGAAGGTCGCCCGCCGGTCTTGGCGCCATCCTGTGGCCAGTGAATACTTGGCGGATAGCAAGCGAGAGAGAAGAGTAGCTACAACACGAAGCAAGCCAAGCTCGGCGGAGGTGAAGTCCGCAGCTTCGACGCGCCTGACGGCGAAGAGGGCCCATGTGCGGTCTGGTTCAGCATCGAGGGGCGCAACAACCCAGGGACCTACACCGGCCCGCCACAGGCTGCTGCCCAGTGGACCAGTCTCCTCGGGGCAGAGACGTCCGCTGATTGTGTGCCCGCTCCCCACCGCACCGTACAATGTGGCGTCCCGGGCCGTGATGGATGTAGCGCACGTTAGTATCTCGCGGTCCGTTGGATATACAAACTGCGCCGCGAAAGCGCCATTGTCACCTGTCCTCGCAACCACGGCTGCCTGCTCAAAGGAAACCAGGGCACATAGCGTCTCGAGTATCCTCTCGCAGCGGTCGCGGGCAGACAGCGCGTGTCCGGGGCAACTCAATGCCTCGATAACGTTGCTGACGCATCTCGCAGCGACGGCAGCGGAGTCAGCACTTATCCCTGAAAGAGCGCTTGCCGGGCGACGGCTCAGCAGCTCAGCCAGCCCTTCGCTGACAGCGCTGCCCAGCAACTCAACTCCCCCGCTAGCTTGCCAGTTCGCCCAGGGTGCTACGGCGAGCACGCCCAAGACATTCTCTTCACAAGTCAAAGGAACAAAGCCTGTGTTGGCTATCTCCGGAGATTGTATGTCTCCGACCAACCAATCAGGAAGGCTATTCTTTCCTCGGCCACCGCGTAGCGGCAGCATATTGGAGACCGCCGCAACCAGCGCGGGCAGTTCATCGCGCGACCATCCGATTGACCCGTAAATGGAGAAATCTGTTCGTCCGTCCTCCCGGACAAGCATCGCGGCTTTTTTCGCCAACCCGCTAACTACGAGGGCTTCCGCACATCGCTGGGCGTAATCGCGGAATTGCTTAGCCTCGGCTCTTGCGGCCATCACGCCTGCCATTGCTAAGGCCGTCGCCTCGCCGAGCCGCAACTGCGTGATGTCTTCCAGCAGCACGATTGTCCCATTGCCGTCCATTGCCGGGACGGAGCGTACCAGTAGGCACAAGGTTCGGTCATCATGTCCAGGGATGTACGCGGCCAGGGAGCGGTGGGACGAGAGAAGCTGGGTGGCGACCGATGCTCCCAGCAGGCTGGCCAGGGAGCGGCCCACAAGGCTGTCACCGACCTGCTCCAACAACGCCACCGCAGGCGCTGTGGCTGCTACAATCCTTCCCGTGTGGGCGTCTAATAGGAGTGCCGCACACGGCCAGTCCTCGAACCTGCTATTAGCGGCTCGCTCCATCTTTTAACCCACTACCGGCGTCTTACACGAATCTTACGGGCACCGACCACCAAACGGATATTCGCCACACCCGGGAAGACTCCTTTGAGACGACGGGGCTACGTCTGGTGTGCAGCAAGGGTTGCCAGTGACTACGCGTCTACCGTGAGGTCCCCCGGCAATGTCTCGCCTACGCTGCCACCTTTGCGCTTCCTTTCCGGCAGCCGGGTTCATCTGCAAGTATGCGCCGTTCAAGAAGCTTCTCGCAGGGACTATTGCAAGGGCTGGTGGAAATCAAGGCAGGTGCGGAAAGTGTACATGGTTGTGCGCTCGCCCCGTTACCTGTGCCCACTTCCTACGGTCGCTGAGGTGGCCCTTGCACCGGTCACTGCGGAAAATGGCTTTTTGTCGCCGCTGGACGGGGTATGAGACGCAGCCTCAGTACAGGTCTTGAGAAAGCCAACGAGCCGCTGCACAGGACTGGCGGTAGGCACGGTCGCCCCGGTATGGGTATAATATGCTTCGGCTGGCCGAGGAGCGGAGGCGAAGAAAACAAGCGCTCTATCGCCCTAGAGCACAAATAACTTAAGCAGTGATGTCAGTGGGCATCTGCTGACGAGGCAGAAGTGAAGCACTACCCGAACAGGTACAATTCAGCGAAATCGGATGCTCGGTGGGTGCTGTGGCTCCGCCGAGGTATTTGGGGGGCCAATGCGTTCCTGGCGGTGTGTGCGGCAACCGTGGGAGGATTTGTCGCGGGCACCCTGTCGGAGCTTCGTTCTTCGCTTCCCAGTGTGGAGAAACTCAGCACCTACCAGCCGCGGCTTGTCACCGAGATTTATTCGACGGAAATCCAGAAGGACGGCAGCGAGCAGCATACCCTCCTGGCCAAGCTCTACCGCGAGAATCGGGAGTGGTGTCCTTTCGACCAAATGCCTGTCAACCTGATCCACGCCACCATTGCCATAGAAGACCGCCCCTTTTTCAAGCACCGCGGTGTGGACCCAAAGGGGATACTTCGCGCCGCTGTGGCTAACCTACGGGCTGGGCGTGTGCGTCAGGGCGGCAGCACGATCACTCAGCAGCTCGTCCGGGCCATATGGTTGTCGCGAGAACGGACTCTTGCGCGCAAGGTCAAAGAGCTGGCGCTGGCTGTCCAGGTGGAGCGTTGCTTTACGAAGGATGAAATCCTCGAACTGTACCTAAATGAGGTCTGCTACGGCCACGGGGCCTATGGGGTCAAGGCTGCGGCCAAGCTGTATTTTGGCAAAGAGCCCAAAGACCTGAGCCTGGCTGAGTGCGCGCTGCTTGCTGGCCTCCCCCGCTGGCCGGCTGGATACTCGCCCTTCAACTACCCGGAACGAGCACTGGCGCGGCGCAACATGGTGCTCGACGCCATGGCGGAAGTCGGCTATATCTCCCGCAAACAAGCTGATGAGGCCGCTAAGCAGCCGCTGGGCGTGATTGGTCAGCCGCGCGAGCAAGGTTACGCCAGCTTCCGCGCTCCGCACTTCACCCACATGGTCGTCCGCATGCTTTGCGAAACGTATGGTGTCGAGACGATCTACGGGGGTGGGCTGCGCATCTACACGACGCTTGACATGCGGTTGCAACGAGCCGCCGAAGAGGTGATGACCGAAGGGGTTGAGCGGCTGCGTGCACGAGGCGTGCTGAAAAGGGACCTGCGAGGCCAGGGAGCTCTCGTGTGTTTGTCTACCCAGTCCGGTGACGTCGTGGCCATGGTAGGAGGCGTGGGGCCTTACGAGAAGGTCCAGTTTAACAGGGCACATCCGGGACCGCCCTTCTATGGCCGCCAGCCAGGTTCGGCTATCAAGCCTTATGTATGGGCGGCTGCCCTCGAGTCTGGCTATGGTCCCTACAGTGTGGTCAGTGCGGCCCCCATCACTATTCGGGTTGGCCCGGGCAAGTACTGGTCGCCAAAGGGCGGACACGGTTCCTACACCTTGGCTTCAGCCCTGGCTCACTCAATCAACCGCGTCTCGGTGCGGCTGTTGTTGGACATAGGCGCCGAGAAGGTAGCCCGCTATGCTGCAGCAATGATGGGCATTCCGGTGACGCGTCTGCGGGCCGTGCCCTCCCTGGCTCTTGGGACCTCAGAAGTCTCCCCGCTGGAGATGGCCACCGGCTTTGCTTGTTTCCCCACGGGCGGGCTGCGTCCGACCCCACGCTTCATCCGCCGTATCACTGACGCGGAGGGAAATGTCCTCGTCGAGGAACAGTCGCATTTCGAGCGGGTCATCGCCGAGCCTACAGCCAACACCATGGTGCGCCTGATGCAAGGCGTCATAACCAACGGTACTGGCCGCCAAGCTCGTATCTCTTGGCCCTGCGCCGGCAAGACCGGCACGGCGCAAGACGGCCGCGACATCTGGTTTGTCGGCTTCACTCCCGACTTGGTGGCTAGCGTCTGGGTCGGAAATGACGACCACTCGCCTCTGGGCGGGAATGCTTACGGCGGTACTTACTGCGCACCTATCTGGGGCGCCTTCATGCGGCGGGCCATGGCAGTCTGGCCAGTCCACGGCAAGTTCAGTACGGGGCCAGGCGTGCAAGGCAAAGTAGCCCGCCTCGGGCCCGACAACAAGGGAAAAACCGTCACGCTCTGCTCCGACACGGGCGGGTTAGCCGGTCCGTATTGCCCTTCGACGTACGAGAAAGTGCTCGGCGAGAACGACGAACTGCCCGCGCGGTGTACAGTGCACCGTAGAGCGACGGGTGGTGTTATAGAAGAGGGATCCGAGGAGATAGACTTACACGCAGGTGGCCGTACTCTCACCATCTGTACTGACAGTGGACAACTGGCTACCTCTAATTGCCCGCGGACGATAGAAGCGCAGTTCCCGCCGGGCGAGGGACCTAAGGGCACGTGTTCTCTGCACAGGAGAGCTTCTTCGGCGAGGAAACCGTCGATAATTCCGGATGAGGAGCAGATAGAGGGCGCCCCTGAACAGCCATCAGAGGTAAGTCAAGCTGACGAGCCGGCAACGGGCAGTTCTGCAACGACCTCGGACGTCCCTGTGCAGCCAGATGAGTAATTTTCGCCGACGTGTGACTGTCCTCAAAGTTTTCTGCGGATGTCTGTTGCTCGTTTTCGTCATTCGCCTGGGGCAGCTGCAGATCGCTAAGGCCGACCAGTTCATGCGCCAGGCAGCAGCAAACCGCACCCAGACGATCCGAGTGGAGCCTCCGAGAGGGTGTATCTTTGACCGCCAGGGCCGCGTCCTGGCGGAGAATCGCCGCACCTGGCGACTGGGCATTGACCCGGCCACCTTCCCAAAAGATGAAAAGACTGCCGACCAATGCATTGTCCGTCTTGCGGGCTTGCTTGGTGGAGACGCATCGGCCTTGCGGCGGGCGATTCGAGTGGCATTGGTGTCGTCGGTCGCACAGCCCATCCCCATTCCTGGCGTACCTAGCACTCTCGAGTTCCCCACGGTGGCGAGGATTGAGGAGAATCGCCTGGAACTTCCGGGGATTGTTGTGCTTGAAGAGTCCAAGCGCTACTATCCGCAAGGGCGATTAGCCGCCCACGTTCTGGGTTATGCTCGTGTCATAAGCGAAGAACAGTACAGGCTCTACCGCGACATACTGGTACCGCAGGTTTCACAGCCTCAGGACGAAATCGCAGCCCTCGTGGCCGACCGTTTGTATGGTCCGCGCAGTATTACTGGGCATGCCGGCATCGAACGAACCTGCGAGCTTGATACCTCCTGGCCTCAGCCTATGCCGTTGCTCATGGGGCTCCCTGGCCGCACTGTACTAGACGTGAACGTAAGGGGCGAACCAGTGAGGGTGATAGCCAGCCGGGAACCGGCACCGGGTGCGTCCTTATACTTGACCATAGACGCAGTGGCCCAAAGAGTGGCAGAGGAGGCGATGGAGGAAGCTCTCAAGCGTGGGCCGGGTCGCGGGGGCGCTGTGGTTGCAGTGGACGTGGGTACCGGAGAAGTACTGGTGCTCTGCAGCAAGCCCAGCTTTGATCCCAACGCGTGGGTGACAGGCCTTGGAGCGGGAGAATGGGAGCGGGTGGCCAATGACCCACGGACGCCCTTGCTCAACCGCGCCATAGGAGGTGCTTACCCACCCGGCTCCACCTTCAAAATGATTTCTTCAGTGGCTGCCTTTGAGACCCTGCGGCTCGCTCCCAGCACCAGTTTTCGATGTGCTGGACGCATCACCGTTGGGTGGCGCCATGCTGTCTATGGCTGCTGGCGCAGCGGTGGCCACGGGACCGTGGACTTCTGGCGCGGCATGGCAGAGTCTTGTGACGTTTACTTTTATGAGTTGGTACGCCAGCTAGGCCTCACGGCTGACAGTCTGGCTTTCTGGGCGCGGCAATTTGGCTTCGGTCAACCCGCGGGCGTGGCTTTGCCCGGGGAAGCTGAAGGACTCGTCCCTGACCCTGCTTGGCGGCGCCTGGTCATGCACGAAAGCTGGCGCTTAGGCGACACGCTGAACATGGTCATAGGACAGGGGTATCTTGCAGTCACGCCCCTTCAGATGGCGATGGCTACCGCGACCATTGCCAACGGCGGCAAGCTTTACCAACCCCTTATCGTGCGGAAGGTCCTGTGGCCTTCGTGGACCGGCTTGCCACCAAGAGTTGCTAGGCCCATACTCGTGCGGACAATACCAGTGTCACCCGCCACGCTGGAAAAGGTTCGCCGGTCCATGCGAGAAGCTGTCACCTCGCAGCGCGGGACTTCGCGCGTCATGCAAGGGCTGGGGGTATCTGTCGCCGGAAAGACCGGGTCAGCGGAGCATCGGCCGGGCTGTCCCACCCATGCGTGGTATGCATGCTTTGCGCCTTACGAGAAGCCACGCTATGCGGTGGTGGTCCTCGTCGAAAGTGGTGGGCACGGGGGAGCAGTAGCAGCTCCTATTGCGCGGCGCGTAGTGGCTGCCCTTTTTCGTTTAAACGCTGGCGTGGGGGGGCCTTCTGGACCGTCTGATTAAGGCTGGCAGGTGTGGGGCAGGGCGGGCGGAATAGGCTCTCTTTGCACACGGGTGGCCTGCCATATGCGGGAATTACTCGAGGAGTTGGTACAAAGAGGTATGCGCGCCGGTGCCCAGTTCGCGGAGGTGCGCGCTGGGACATGGCGAGGGGCTTCGGTCACTGCTGAGGACGGTCGGATCCACCGATGTTCTACCTACTCCAGCCGCGGTGCAGGTCTGCGTGTGCTTGTTCGAGGCGCCTGGGGCTTCGCGTCAACAGACAACCTTGACCCGACAAGTCTTCGCACTGCCCTCGACGAAGCGATAGCTATGGCAAGTGCAGCGAGCCCTCGTGTTGCCCAAGCTGCGCGCGTGGCCGAAGCGCCGTCAGTTGAGGCTCTTAGCCGCGCTCCAGTGCGCATGCCGCCGGATTCGGTGTCGTTGAGCGAACGGGTGGGCGCCGTTGCAGCCTTTGAGGAGCGCCTGCGCAAGCACCACACGGCCATCGTCAACACTATTGTCAACTATACCGACGGCGGTGGTGTCACCGAGCTGGTGAACTCGTTCGGCAGCTACGTCCGTTGGGAAGGTTCCACGTGCTCTCTCTACCTTACCGCCGTAGCCGCCAATGAAACCACGCGCCAGTCGGCTTTTTCGGGCTATGCTTCGCCTCGTGGTTTCGAGGTGGTGGCCGACCTGGACCCGGACGAAGTGTCGGACAGAACTGCACAGCGGGCCGTGGATCTTTTGTCTGCAGCAGAACCTCCCGCCGGTTCGATGCCGGTAATTGTAGACCCGGAGATCACTGGCCTGATTGTTCACGAGGCCTTTGGCCACAACTGCGAGGCTGACCTCGTTTGGGCCGGTGAGTCCATCGTGGCCGGCAAGGAAGGTCAGCAGGTGGCCGCCGAATGTGTCACTATCGTGGACGACCCCACTTGGGACTGGCACAACGGTTCTTTCGAGTACGACGATGAAGGAGTGCCCGCGCGCCGCCATGTACTGGTGCAGAGCGGGGTGCTCACCGAGTACCTGTACGACCTGGAGATGGCGGCCCACTTCGGTGTGGCGCCAAACGGAGCTGCCAGGGCCGGCAGCTATCACGACCGCCCCTTGCCCAGGATGTCAAACACCTTCATGGAGCCGGGAGATGCCGAGCTAGAAGACCTCATTGCGTCAGTTGACCGTGGAGTCTTGATTTGCGGAGACCGGGGCGGCTACGTGGACACTACTCGCGGCCATTTTACCTTCTTTGCCGAGACGGGTTTCGAGATTCTCGACGGCCGGCTTGGCCGCCAGATCCGTAACTGTACGCTGAGCGGGTACACCCTAGAGACACTAAGAGGTGTGCTTGGACTTTCACGGGATTTTGGGGTTGCCGACCGGGGCACCTGTGGCAAGCACGGCCAGGGAGTGCGGGTGAGCTTGGGCGGGCCTCACATGCTGGTGCGCGAAATAACCGTCGGTGGCTCCCGGATAGGGGAGGACACCTGACAATGGTCAGCGAGGAGAGAGCGCTTGATCTTGCTCTCGCCGCGGTTCATGCTGCCGTGGCGGCCGGGGCTGAATGGGCCGACGCAGGCGTTTTCTGTTCTCAGGGTCAGTCGGTCGAATTTGAGCGCAACACCGTCCGCGAGTGTTCCAGCGGGCGACACGAAGGATTAGGTGTGCGAGCTTTTGTGGCTGGAGGGATGGGCACAGCTTCAGCTTCGGGCTTGGACCTGCATACCGCTCGCCGTGTTGGTAGTGAAGCCGCGGAAATGGCGAGAACCGCTAGCCCCGACCCCGACTTCCACCGTCTACCGGACCCGCGGCCCCTCGAGCCGCCCCCGGTGTCTTGGGACGATGCCGTCGCGGGCCTGCCCAGTCAAACTCTTGTGGAATGGTGTCTGGAAGACATTGAACGCGGGCGTTCGGTAACCGACGACGTATTCATGTCCGGCGCAGCAGGCATTAGCGCTGGAGTTGCCGCGATCGCCAGCTCTACCGGCGTGGCTGTAGCGAGGCGCGGCACGCACGTGTCCTGGTATGTCGGGGCGTCGGTTTGGCGTGACGACCGCGCGGCGTCCTTTTTCGACGGTCGCAGTGCGGTACGCCTGAGCGATGTTCAGCGCGGCGAGGGCATCGTAGAAAAGACGGTGCAGACGGCCCTGGCGCTTCTTGATGAGGCGACCGTCCCGACCGGACGGCGAGACGTGGTTTTGGACTACGATGTCGCAGGCGAGTGGCTATACGGCGTTTTAGCGGCTGCCGAAGCGGAAGGGGTCCAACGCGGTCGCTCCTTCATGGTGGGCAAGGAAGGCGACCAGATCGCCAGCGATGTCATCACGGTCATTGAGGACCCATTTGCGCCTGCGGCTCCAGCATCGAGCTCCTGGGACGGCGAGGGCATGCCGAAATCCCGCAGCGCTTTGCTGGACCGTGGTGTGCTTACTACTTACTTGCATAACTCTTACACCGCCTTCAAGGCCGGGGTGGAGATAACAGGTCATGCCTCCCGTAGCGGTGGTTACGTGGGGATAGGATTGAGCAACCTGCAGGTTCAGCCCGGCTCCGTGACCAAGGCCGAGCTCATCGCCGGGATTGATAGCGGCTTGCTTATAATACTCGGGGCGCCTGATCCCAACCGCGTCACAGGACAAGTTTCCAGCACCGTAGACGGAGGGTTCCTCATCGAAAAGGGCGAGGTGCGCGGCGCGGTGAAGGGAGCCATGATTGCCGGGCACATCTTCGACTTGCTCCGCAGCGTGGATGCCGTCTCCAGCGACTACCGAGCCTACCCCGGGCGTATTTACCCGGCTCTTCGGATCAGGGACGTGCTTGTCAGCTCGCGGTAGCACACCCGTCGAGACATAAGGCTGCAGGGCCGCGGTGAGCGCCTACGTTGCCTTGGCCTTAGGCACGGCGTGCTGCCGAACCTCTCCTACGCCGGGAAGCTCCTGGAAGACCGCAGCATGTACTGTGGTGCAAAGCAGCCCCACAAGGACGGGCACCAGGAACACTGCGCCCCACTCCGTCACATACTGGGGCCGTCCCGCGGCATCCAACAGTACTCGCCCGAGTGCGTCGAGCTTGGGATGGCTGAAAAGGTCTTGTACGATTCCTGCCAAATGGGTGCCAAGGTAATACCCAATGCCCATCGTTGCGAAGGTAAGCAGGGCCTGGGCTGAGTGGCGCACGCCCGGGGGAGCCACCTGGTCTACATAAACCTGTCCGGCCACAAACCAGAAAACCGTACAGAACCCATGTAGTGCTAGGGATGCTACGGCTACCCACGCCGGCCAAGCCATCCACGCGACGGTTGCCCAAACCAAGTAACGCAGTGCCCAAGCCATCAAGCCGAGCAACAGCGTCCACCTAAATCCTATCCTTGATAAAGCGATGCGCAGCCCCAGGGCCATTACGAGGATCTCCGCCGTCTGGGCAATAGCCATCGTGCCAGGCAAATGGATGGTTGATACCCCGAGGTCTCGCAGAAACGGTCCGCCGAGCACGTAATAGAAATGGAGCTGTGTCGAGATTATGAAAGCTATGTATAGAAATGAGAGAAATCGTTTATCTTGTGCTATGGCCCAAACACGAAGAAAGGCCCACGGGCTTTCGCCACTGCAAGCGGGCGGAGTGTGAGGGAGTAGAAAGCACCATGCTGCCAGGCCTGCTTCGGCACAAGCTCCGAGCACCAGGGCATCAGACTGACTCGGCCACGGGCGGATTCCCAAATAGCCTTTTCGCCACGCACTGAGTAGCAGGCCGGCACAGATCCAGCCAATAGTTCCAAATACGCGAACCGAGCCAAACTGCCGCCGGGTGTCGGCGAGATGGCGGAAAGAAATCGAGTTACTGAGGGCGAGAGTGGGCGCGAAGGCGACGGCGAAAAGTAACATCCACAGCCAGAGATTGGCGAAGCTGGTTGCTTGAGAGGATTTCCAGAGGCATAAGGCTCCTGCGAAATGAAGCACTGCCAGGACCCGCTCCGTGGACAGCCAGCGGTCAGCTAATTGGCCGCCTAAGAGGGGTGACAGGATGCAGCCCAGCCATAAAAGACTATAGATTGACCCGGTTTTGGCGCCGGAGAACCCCAATTGCTCCTGCAAATAAACCGCCAGCACTGGGCTCCACGCGCCCAGTGTGGCATATTGCAGAAACATCATGACCGACAGCCGCCAGTAGACCGAGGGGGAGGTCATTGTCCTGTGCGCGTCAGAGGTTCAGCATCTGAACGATAACCAGCGGGCGCGGCGCCAACTAACTTCACGCCGCGCCCCTAATCTGCAGGTCGCGTTCGGTAGCAACTACTATTTTCTGTTACCCGCCCGGCGGTTGTGGTGGTGCTTCTGCGCCTCGCACGCGCACCTGGTAGAAGCCCGTTATGCTCGTATCCTTACCCGCCAGCCCGGACCTGTCCTTTACCACAAAACGCACGGTATAGACTTCGTCGGGTTGATTGCCCAGGCTGTCATACGGTGCGTCGTTGGCAGGGAAAGAGTGCGTTGCCGACCAGGTGCCGTCCTTCTCGGTGCCGGCTACCAGGGCGAGACTTACAATCTGGGGGTTTGTCTGTCCAGGCAAATAAACTTCAGCGCGTACCGATTCGACCTCATCTCCGTCGCTTGCGTGCAATGTGAAGCGCACGTTGCCGCCCGAGGAGGGCAACCGTTCGGGATCGACGAAGACACTCCAGATGGTCGGTGCCTGTGGTCCAGTCACCTTTACCGTTGCTCGAGCGGTCTGCCCTCCGACCCACGCCACTACCGCCCCCTCCCCTTGGGTCGTTGCTGTAAATTGCCCTTCTGGCGTTATGGTGCCAACGGCGTTCTCGATGAGCCACGTGGGCACAACGTTCACTTTCGTCAGCCCCGCGTAAATCTCAGCCGTGAACTGGCTGACTCCGCCCTGGTCTAGGGTGACTTGTGTAGGCGTTAGCGTAAGTCGCGTCGGCACCGAGACGGTCGTGGGTATCAAGCCAACTACGGCACGGGTAGTTTTGCCGTTCTGGGCTGCGACGGTGAAATGAGCAGACCAAAAAGAACCCGACGGGCCAGGGGTTACTACGGCCGCGATCGTACCCGCTGGCAGGCCGGTGACCCGGAAGTTTCCGCTGACGTCGGAAGTCACGCTGGTTCCTGGAGGGTCCAATCTCACCACGGCGTAGGGCACGCGATTGCTCGGTGCCGCCGCGTTAACGACGTAACCCTCGAGAATCGCGGTACCGTTCGGGGGAGGAGGAGGCTCAGGCTGCGTCGGCCCGCCGCCGCCCCCACAGCCTGACCCGGTTATGGCCAACGCCAGAAGTACTACCACGGCTGCTGTGATCTCCATGTTCCTATTCATTGACTACCATCCTCCTGGCGTCCCTTGCCTGCTAGCGCTGCAGGGTCACGGTGCGCACCGCTTGAACCTGAGTGCCGTCTTGGGAGCGAGCGCACAGTTTAACGAGATAAATGCCACGTGGCACGGGTGTCCCCGACTCCCCGCGAGCATCCCATACGACAGCGTTCTGTCCGCTCGCCATAAGCTGGCCTGTTCGCAGCCGCCGTACTGTTCGCCCGGCGATGTTGAGTACCTCAATGTCACAGTAGGCTGGTGCCGATAGTGTAAATGCCACTTCCACTCCGCCAGCCGTGCTTCGCACGGACACTGCCGTCACGGTCAGCGTGGCTTTGGCTTCTCTTGTGACGGAAAGTTCGAATTGCCGCTCCTGAGCCCCCACCACTTCCACGCGCGGACAGCGGCGCAGGTCAACGACGCGCCCGGTTTCCAGGTCACGCAGGATTATATCATACTCCCTTGGAATACCAGCAATCTCATCCGCTTGGAGCCAACTACGTTCATCACCTGCTGCCGGCTGGACTACTATTCGCCAGGTCAGTCTGTTGCCTGGCCGGCGCGCCACCGCAGCCCACTCTTGATCTGCATCGCGCAAAAACAGCCGGGGCGCGCCGGGGGCTGCTGGCGGTTCAGGAGCCGGGACTACGTTCTCCCGCGCTACCGCAATGAAGTTGTCTACGTCGGCGCCGCCCCCACTCCCTTGGACCTTCAGCCTGACGCGCCAGTCAAGCTTTGGCGTGCTGTTAGCCGCCTCTCCAGCAGCCGCCTGCGCAGCTACCGGCTTGGTGCCGCCCGTCGCCTGTGCCGCACCTGTGGGCCGTACCAGCACGAGCGTGCAAGTTTTGTACGCCCTGAACCAGAATCCAGCCCACTGGCTCACAATCGCCTGTCCAGTCCACTGCGCTGACTTCATAAGGTACGTTTTAGCGGCTGGATCCCACACCCACACTGCCGTAGATACGTACCCGTTTTGTTCGGCTGCGCGTAGGCTCATATAGGTCGTTCCGGCCACGATTTGCGCCTCGCCCACGTCGAGGTCAGCGAAGTACGGGTTTCCTAGAAGCACCCATCCATCTCGCAAGGAGGTACTGAAGTTCCCGGAGGAAGCTGTCTGGCCTCCGATAAGGACCTGCGTGTCAGCCGGCAGATATAGCCAAAACCCTCTGCCCAGAGCCATCTTCGTCCGATCGGTGAGAGTGTCTCCTGGAGCGTAAGTGTAATATCGCCCGCCGGATACGTCCCAGTTGGCATACTTAAACGGCTTACCCGCCCCAACAAAGCTCACCGGGTCGCCGTCGTAGGGCACAGCGGGCGCCCCCATCATTCGCAACCCCGCCGGAATCGTCATCGGCGTATTGGGCATGCTGCATACGGGCCCTGCAACAGTGACTGCTGGGTCATAGTTTCCGGCCCTGTCAAGGGCGACCACCGCGTAGTAGTAGTCCGTGTAGTCAACTACAGAAGTGTCCGTAAAGGTCCGGACCGATGGGTCGGTGACCCGGGCAATGGGGCTCCTATTGCCGAGGTCACTGAAGGACACGGTATCACGATAGATGTTGTAGCCGGCGCAATCAGAGGGTGGGGAATAGGGACGCCAGTCCAGTTCGATGGCTCCACCGTTGTCACCCGTCCTGTCGCGTGCTGTCAGGTTGGTCACGGGCGGCGGCGGCAAGTCGTCGCGGGACGTGACCGGACCGACTGGGTCGCAGTAGCCCACCAGGGTGCCGTCCGTAGCCCCCACTTTGTAGTAATACTTCGTCCCATCCCGCGTCGTGCTGTCGGCGTAATGGTCGTTACCAGCAGGCACTTGGGTAATCTGGGTGAAATCGGTTTCGGTTTCGGCCCGCCGCAGGACCAAATAGCCGGTCACCGCTCTGCTGCCCGAGCCATCATCGAAGGACAGCGTCCAGTTCAGGGTGATACTTCCACCTTGGTCCCGCGGGGTGTCCTGTGCGGCCAGATTAGTTACGGGTCGCGGGGGCAAGACGAGGCCCAGGGCCCGGGGACAGTACAGTCGTCCGCCCATGGCGCCAGCGTAGGTACCCAAAAACCTGTCAATGTTGTCGGCCGTCGAGCGGAGCCGTTCGCCAATCTGGTCATTCGTTAGTGAGGGGAACACAGCCTTCACTAGAGCTGCCGCACCCGCCACCATAGGGGCGGCGAAAGATGTGCCAGTGTTGGTGTAGAAATACTCCGTGAACCCATAAGCAGGATCATAGCATGCAGGACCGTATATCCTTTCGCCAGGTGCACAAAGGTCTACCCAGTGACGGCCGGAGGATGTGTCCCAGTTTGAGTAGCGCCCCTTCGCTTCGTACTGGTCCGTGTAGCCGACGCCTATCACATAGTTGCTGGCTCCGTCGTTGCACACTGGCGACTCAAGATAACTGTCCGTGAGAGCGCGGGTTGAGTTCCCTGCGGCTGCCACCACGACTATCCCCTTGCTGTGGGCGGCTGCGATTGGCGTATTGAATATTGTGCTCCACGGTGCGCCTACACTGAGGTTTATTACTTCGGCCCCGTTGGTCACGGCGTAGTTTATCCCGTCCACCACGGTCTGGAGATCTGTCGCGCCGTCTGCCGGGAAGATTTTTATCGCCATTATGCGAGCATTGGGATATACGCCTGCCGTGCCGTAGTTGTCGAAAACGGCCGCCCCAGCTATACCTGCTACCAGGGTGCCATGCGAGGCATTCTCGTCTGGGGTACCGTCGCCGTTCTCATCACGACCATTTGGCCGTGGATTCGGGTCGTTGTTGTCTTCTGCAAAGTTCCAGCCGTGAATATCATCTACGAAGCCGTTGCTGTCATCATCTATTCGGTTGCCTGCTATCTCGCCCGCATTTTTCCATATTTTTCCAGCCAGGTCAGGATGAGCGAGATAAACGCCCGTATCCACAACCGCTATCACCGTAGCGCGCCACGCGCTGGCCGGCTTTGCATCCCAGGATAGCGGCGTTCCGATGAGAGGATGGTGGTACTGCTTTCGGTATTCAGGCGTATCTGGAACGTAGGCCGGGTGAACAACTACGTCCAGACCCACTTCAGCTACCTCCGGCCTAGCCCGAAGGGATGACTCCATTTCGAAAAGTTGCTCCGGCGCGACTTCCAGCGAAGCCATGCCGAATAGCGGCCAGTAACGGTCTACCTTCGCGCCCAAGCGTTCACTCACGGCTAACTTGACGGCCTGCGGAAAGGGGCCCACACGCTCCAGGTAGCCAGGATGGAATCTAACCAACAGACGGTCCGCTCGGGCCTCCGGTTGGGCCACCATCATGGTGCGCCCGAAGGGGATTGCCATGGGCGCAACCCCTGGGACTTTCACAGTCGGCCACGGGTGCCGCGGCGCCGCCAAAAGCCCCTGGCCCCAGATCCCGACAAGCGCCACTGTTGCCGCCGCGACGCGAAACCGGCAGCACTTAAACGCATTCACCAGCTTTTCCATCGTCTACTCATTATACGCGGCCCAGACAGCCCGTGTTCCCGCAAGGGCCTGCCTTACCCCAGGCGGAACAGACACGCGGGCGCGGTAGTGCTTCTCTCGTTTTAACGCTTCCCTTTCAGCAGCCACCTAAACCACCAGAAGACAAGGTAGGCGGACATTTCCTTTGGTCACCGCTTGACGGGAAAAACGTTCCCACCGGCCTTTTCTCGCAGACATCCCCGTCTTTCGGTTGCCTCCGTGCGCC
>JANZZA010000588.1 GCA_026419655.1 Armatimonadota bacterium
GCCGCTGCCAGGTTATGCATGGCCAGGCGGTCCATAACCTGCTGGGCGGGAAATCGAGGGTTAGAAAGAAACCTGAAAAGCCTCTTGAGGCGATGGGCGTGCCGCTTAGGCCCCTCCATCACCAGGGCAAGCTGGGAGAGAACCAGAGTAGGGGTGAGCCGCAGGGCGGTGGACAATAGGCAAGCTTCTTTACCTGAATAGCTTGTGGCGCGACATGGCATGCACGCGGAAGCTTCGCCCGAAACCGCGGGCGGATGAACCTCTGTGCTGAGCAACCGTAGCCCGCCGCAAAGTCGCCGGGCGTAGCACATAATTGTCCCTAACTCGTTCTGGATTACTTGCTGCCTCCTTTGCTGTAGTTTCCTTGCCTATTCGCCAAAGGAGGCAGCATGACTCCTTCCCTGCGTTCAAAAGTGGGTAAACCCGAGGGGCAGGGTGGCTTGACAATATGCATTAATCGGCATACAATATGTGCAGATAGGTGCATATAAGCGGAGGGCAGGTCACCCCATGGACGCAGCTCAGGTCTTCAAGGCACTTTCGGACAAGACACGACTGAGGATAGTGAGCTTGCTGGCGCGTTACGATGGCTTGTGCGTATCTCACCTGGTTGAGGCCTTGGGCATGCCGCAGTGGCGTGTGTCGCGCCACCTGCAGAAGCTTCGACAACTGGGCGTGGTGAGGAGCCGCACGCGAGGCACATGGCGACATTATTCCCTGACCGATGGGCTGCGGCAGGCGGTGCGACGCGTGCTGGCGGCCGTAGAGGAACGCCTCGATACCCAGGCCCTGCGCCACGACGTGGCCCGGCTTCGTGCCGCTCTTACGCGCCAGCGCGAGCAGTTGTCGTCCGAAGGATAGTCTTGGCAAGGGCCGACCGGCGTCCTGGTGGCCGTACGATTGGGCGGCGAAAAGTCACGGCGCAGGAAAGCTTGCGGGAGCAAGAGGGCGGGAGCACACAGGGTGCTGCGCCGGCTTGTGTGTGGGGGTACGCTGGGCGGGAAGCAAGGGCGCCGTGAGACTGTCGTCGCGCCAGAGGGGATGAATCGCGGAGAGGAGGGAACAGTATGAGAGCTTTGGACCTGGCTAAGCGCTATGCTTTGGGAGCATTGGTGTCGCAGGCAGTGGATTTGGTGAGCCGGGGCGACCGGGATAGCCTCATCCGGCTCACGCGCGTTATGGAGCGCCTGGCGCCGTACGCTTATCAGCGCCGCCAGTTGGCGTGGTTCCGGGGCCTCTTCGAGCAGGGGCACCCGGCAACGGACCTGGCCATGCGCGTGCTGCGCGAGCTGCATCCTAACGTGCGCGGCAAGCTGGTGCGCAATCTATTCGTCAACAATGCCTGGCTCGGGGCACGCCGACGCGCAGAGTTCAAGCGCGAAACGGGCGTCCAGGCCCCGTATCTCATCGTCATCAGCCCCACCATGCGCTGCAACCTTCGCTGCGTGGGCTGTTATGCGGGCGCCTATCGCCAGGAAGACGAGATGTCCTTCGAGCTTTGGGATTCGATTATCGAGCAGGCCAAGGACATGGGCATCTACTTCTTCACGATTTCCGGCGGCGAGCCCTTTATCCGCGCCGACGAATTCCTGACCCTGGCGCGCAAGCACGATGACGCCTACTTCCAGGTCTACACCAACGGCACGCTCATTGACGAAGAGATGGCGGCCAAGCTCCAGGAAGTGGGCAACATCGCGCCAGCCATCAGCGTTGAAGGGTACGCCGATGAAACCGACCAGCGGCGCGGCAAGGGGGTCTACGATAAGGTCATCCGGGCCATGCGGGCGTTGCGCGACGCCGGCTGCATCTATGGCTTCTCGGCGACCATCACACGGCACAACGCCGAGCTGCTGGCCAGCGAGGCCTTCCTGGACCATTATCTGGCCCAGGGGTGCTATTTCGGGTGGTTCTTCACGTACATACCCATTGGGCGGGGGCCGGACCTGGACCTGATGGCCACGCCCGAACAGCGGGATATGATGCGGCGGCGGACACTGGAGATTCGCCGCACTCGTCCCATCTTCGCGGCCGACTTCTGGAACGACGGTCCGCTAACCGGCGGCTGCATGGCCGGCGGCCGCATGTACCTGCACATCAACCATCGCGGCGACGTGGAGCCGTGCGTGTTCGCGCATTTTGCGGTGGACAACCTGCACAACTGCACGCTGCGCGAGGCCCTCACGTCCAGGCTCTTCCGCGCCATCCAGAGCCGCCAGCCGTACTGCGACAATCCCCTGCGGCCGTGCATGATTATTGACCATCCTCACATCCTGCGCGAAATCGTGGCCGAAAGCGGCGCCGTCTCGACCGACGGCACCAGCCACCTGCTGCTCAGCGAGAAGGCGCAGGGGCTGGACGAATACGCCCAGTGCTATGGCACCCTTGCTGAAAAGGCCTGGGCAGAAGAGGACTATAGCTGGGCCAAGAAGGGCGGCCTTCTCGAACCCGGCCAGCCGCAGGAAGAACTGGTCCCAGAACCGCAGGCCTGATTTCCAGGCGGCGAGTGGGGCGGAAGCAGCAGGAAAAAGTTTGGGAAAAGGGTCTGCGGGACAACGCTTTTCAAAGGGTGTCCCCCAGAAGACCTGTCGCAGGGGGAACTCCCTTTCGGCAAAAAGTGGGGTTCCCCCTGCGCCCCCTCCCCGTAAATGCTTGTGCCCCCTGAAGGAGATGCGCAGCCACCGGTACGCGCCGGGATGGGGTTGCGGTGGTTGGGGGAGTTGGGCTTCTTGGTGGGCCGGATTTTCGGGCGCGCGACACGAGGCCTAAGTCACTGGGCTACGCCTGGAGACGTTGGTCGGTCAGCACCGTATTATGGCAGGGCTGCGTGCCCGCGCCCGAAAATCCGGCCCCCCACAGTATAAAAAGTTTGGGAAGGGGGTCTGGGGGACAACCCTTTTCAAAAGGTGTCCCCCAGAAAAGCTTTGCGTGGGCCTGGAGGCCCTCGGCGTCGCCCAGGAAAAGGTTTCAGCGCCCTGCCACGGCCCGGGCGGTGCCTGCGGGCAGGTCGAACCAGGTCTTGCCATGGTCTTGGCGCAGCGTGATGGGTGGTAGGGGCTTGCCGGCCTCGTCGAAGGCCGTGGCCTTCGTGACGCGACCAAGCAGACCCAAGCGCATTGGTTCGCCCAAGGGGACCGGGATGATTTCCGTCCCCGCAGATTTTTTCCGCACCACTACGCAGCCGTTGGTGGCCACCGGGCCAAAGTCAATAACGCGCCTGGCAGTATTTGCGCCCTCAAGGTACGGTTCGCGGGTTGTGCCGGGCACGGGCTTTGCTTCGATGGGCTTGAGTTCTATGCGCGTTACTTTGCCCGCTTGGCGCTCGACGCGCAGGCTGGCGATGCGCATATTGTCGGCGCCGTAAGCCAGCGGGCAGCGACCGTCTTTGTCATACAGGCCCACCGAGAAGAAGTAGTCGAGGTCGCTCTGGTCTGCCGGGACAGCTATGGTGAAGGGGCCGTCGGAAACTACTTCGCCTACCTGCCAGGTAGAAGTCGCCCTCGGCGGCGCGTGGTCGTATTGGAAACGTATTCGCGATGTGATGTCGGCGCTGGTGAAGTGCCAGAAGACGGTGAAATCACGCTCGGGCTTGCGGCCGACGCGCCAGTTGACGGTGACGGTGAAAGTGTCGTCGCCGTTGTCTTTCCAGTCGCCCAGGACGGGCGTGATGGGCGCTGGCGGCTCGGGCGGCAGCCACTGGTGGGAGCGGGCGTCGGCGAAGATAACGTATTCATAGGAGGCAAAGTCGGCAATCTGGCCGTCCACAAGGGCCGTGTAGGCCGTCGCCCGCGGGCCTGAGGTCAGGCAGCCCGCTGGCGGAAGGACGTGACCGGCGACCCGCCAGGGCTTCTCGGATAGGTTCACGTAGACTTCCTGGCCGCCGTCATAGGTCACGCGCAGGCGGGCGAGCTCCCCGTGACGGGCAG
>JANZZA010000695.1 GCA_026419655.1 Armatimonadota bacterium
GTTCCCGACCCGCCCCAGAAGGGCAGGCAACACGCAGGCCAGCCGCTTTGAATGGCGACCCTCATTATCTCGCTGCCGCTCTGCCACTTAACGTGCCCATCGGCGAAGGCGATGTTCTGGCCGCCGTTGTGCCGGCAACTGTCGGCCGTCTCCCACTGGCTGCCGTAGGCCCGACCGGTATAGGTGTTGTATCCGCAGATTGCAGCGAAGGCCAGCCGGCGAGGCTCCCAGCAAATGTCCAGGTTCTGCGCGTCGCCTGCTACGAAGGTTTGTACCGGGAACTTAACGGAGCTGAGGCTTGGACCTGCCGTGCGCCAGCTCTTCTTCGAAAGCTTCCAGTTCCAGCCGTAGCTGAGCTGACCAGTAAGGGGGCTCTTCCAGCCTCCTTGGCCGTCGGGTTCCGCCTGAGCGTAGAGAGAGTACTGCGTCGTCGGGCAAAGCCAGAGCTGCACGTTCTTGACGTAGGGATTGAGCAGGTCCACCGGCAGGTACTGCCTTGGAGGGTTGGGCCACGGTTCTGGTACTACCGGGAACATCTCGTCGTTGTCCTGGCAGTACATCAGCACTGCCAAAGCAATCTGCTTGAGGTTGGACGCACAGCTCGCCTGTCGCGCTTTTTCGCGTGCCCTGGCGAACACCGGGAACAGGATGGCCGCCAGGATCGCAATGATAGCGATCACGACGAGCAGCTCGATGAGGGTAAAACCCCTGCGCACGGAGACACACCTCCCGCCAACAGAGTTTGGGGCCACAGGCCCTTGCACCTCATCCCGCGTCACCCTTGCACGGTGACGCTATGCATCTCGCGGCCCACGGCTTGCACCTGCCAGCCCGAGGAGCCGCGTCAGGGCCTCGCCGGAATAAGTCTCCGTGCTGCTGCGTAGATAAAGCCCATCACGCAAAAACGCGATGCAGGCGTGAATAATGAGTCCGCCTTGTCTGTCTAGTATATCGCCGCGAGCCACAGTAGTCAAGGGGGCGTGCCTGGCTCGCTAGGGGGCGGCCAGCACATACGCGGTCGCCACGGGTACGAGAAACAATGATGCTGCGCGAAAGCCTATCCCTTAAGGCCCGCAGGTGGCTGCTGCAACATGCACCTTGGAGCAAGCTGACTCCCTTAGCGGATACAGCCTTGGGGGCGCAGAGATACGACCTTCTGCGGCGGGTGGCCCGAAAACGGACGTACTGGCCGGTCAGCCCGAAAATGGGCGTCTTGCAGCACTCCCCCTAGGAGACTGTTGCCAAAGCTGGCGTTGGCTTATCCGTGGTGCTGAAAGTGTACAACGCTGCAGCCCCAACCTTTGACCTGCGACCAGGTCCGGGGGGCAGGGAAGCGACTTTTGCAACAGTCTCCTCAGGGACATCAGAGCTCCTGTGCCCTACGGCAGGAACCGAAGGGAATAGAGGTCTGCGTCGCGCATGACAAAGCGCAGGCGGATGGGCTGGCCAGCCAGGCGGCTCAAATCAGTGCCG
>JANZZA010000698.1 GCA_026419655.1 Armatimonadota bacterium
GGGGGTCTGGGGGATAACCCTTTTCAAAGGGTTTCACCCAGAAAAGGTGGCATGAAGAAGTTGCGGTTTTCCGGGGACTTGTCGTGGTAAGATTTGGGCGCGCAGACGGGCGCCCACACTACACCGATCATGCGGGAGGGAGAAAGAATGAAAGTCGGCATGCTGACGGCCCCCATGGGCGACGTGACCATCGAGAATCTGATTGACTTTGCCACGCGGGCGGGCATTCAGGCTTTTGAGATTTACGCCCACAAGTGCGCTCACTTTGACCCCGATAACCTGGACATGGCCAAGCGCGTGGCGGACCTTTGCGGGCAGGCAGGGATTGAGGTCTCATCGCTGGCCTGGTACGGAAATGTGACGGCTGCCGACGAGGCCGAGCGCCGTGACGGGCAGGGGCACTTACGCAAGCTGCTGGACGTGTGTCAGGAAATGGGGGTGGGAGTTTTGTGCTGTGGGTCGGGTTTGCCCCCGGCCGGGATGTCCAAGGAAGACGCACTACGGCAGTTGTCGGCGCCCTTTTATCGGGAGCTGGTGAAGCGCGCAGCCGATATGGGCATCAAGGTAGCTCTGGAAAACTGGTTTGCTACCAACATTCAGCACCTGGGCTTGTGGGAAGTAATCTTCAGCGAGGTGCCGGACGACAACTTCGGCCTGAATTTCGACCCGTCGCACCTGATCTGGCAGGGCATTGATTACCTCCATGCCGTCGAAGTTTTTGGCAAGCGCATCTTCCACACCCATGCCAAGGACACCGAAATAGTGGCACACCGGCTGGCATGGGTGGGTAACCAGGTTGGCGGCTGGTGGCGCTTCGTAATACCAGGCCTGGGAGACGTGCGCTGGGGGGCCTACATCTCGCGCCTGCGCAGCGTCGGCTACAACGGTGTACTGAGCATCGAGCACGAAGACAGCGCCGTTGGCCGCGAGGAAGGCTTCATCATCGGGGCCAAGTACCTGAGCCAGTTCATTTAAGGGCCCTGAAGGCTTTGCGGTAGCAAAACACCGCTAGAGGCACCGGCCTGGGCTTATGTCGGTGCGGGCCAGTGTGGTGTGGTAGGTGGGAGCCAGGGCTGGTCAACCTAGCGGTTGTGGCTCAGTGGTCGCTGGCACCGGCAGGACATGCGGAATCATTGCGGTTCGCGGAGGTGAGAACCGTGGCCAAGCGCATAAAAATCACAGCGGGCGAAGTGGAGGCCTATGCGCAGCTCAACGACACGGAGACCGCGCAGCGCATCTGGGATGCGCTGCCCCTAGAGGCGCGGGGCCAGACCTGGGGAGAAGAGATTTATTTCGGCATCCCGGTGGACTGCGGCAGCGAGCGGCCCCAGGAGACGGTTGAGGCGGGCGACCTGGGCTACTGGGAGCCTGGGTCAGCCTTTTGCATATTCTTCGGTCCGACGCCTATCAGCGGGCCTGGCGAGATACGTCCAGCCGACCCGGTAACCGTCTTTGGCCACATCGAGGGCGACCCCAAGGTATTCCTTTCCGTGCGCGGCGGAACGAAAGTAATAGTCGAGCGAGCAGAGTAGTCACGCAGCATGTGGACAGACTGAGGGACGGGCCCGAGCACTAGCCTGGACACGCGCGGCCAGGAGCAGGACAACGGGTTTTACAGGTAGCACGGCCCTTAGTAGCGCGGATGGTCGCAGCCAGGACAGCAGTAGAAAGTTTGCGAATGGAGCTTGGAGGCAGCCTTCTCAAGGGTGACTGTTGTAAAACTCGCCCGGGCGTAGATGTTAGTCCGTGTACGGCACACGTCTGCGGCCGCAGGGTATACTACACAGGCGCAACTCACTCGTAAAATGATGGTCTTGCAACAGTCGCCAAAGGGTTTCTCAGCGCAGACTGTTGCAAAAGCCGGTGTTGGCCTATCCGAAGTGAAGAAAGTGTACAACACCGTGCGCCTGATGTTTTACCTCCGGTCGCGGCCCGGGTGGAGGAAAGTTATTCTTGCAATAGCCCGCACAAAAAGAAACTATCTTAAATCTTGGGGCCGGTGGACGATGGCATCGTCGTAGCCGGAGTTGCAGAACATGATAAAGCTACTGGCGAAACTGGTCCTTCTGGGCGCGGGGGTCGTGCATTTGGGGGTGGTCGCGGCAGGCCGAAGCGCGTCCCTGCGCGGCTGCGATGCCGTTATGGTGCTGCGGGCAGAGGCCCTGAGCGGAGCTGCAAGTGTCCTGGTGGCGTTGATGCTTCTGTGGCTTTCGGGGCGCCAGCGGCGGCCCACATGCCGAGTCTTTGCCGAACTTGCGCCAGCGTTGCTTGGTGTGGTGTGGCTGGTGCTGGTAGTTGGGGAGCTGGCGAGGGTTGACGTAGAGGCGGTATGGGTCGCGGCCGTGGGTCTGTGGTTTGCGGTCGCAGCGCTGACGGCAGGGATGACTCTCGCATCAGTGCTCATTCCGCCGCCGGCGGGGCCGCGTCCTCCCGACCGGGCGCGCCGTAGAGGCGCTTCCAGCGCACCCAGGCCACCAGTCTCGCACCCCAGCCGGCGATGAGAAATGCCCCGCCAACTGCGATAGTCCTGGCTGCCCGCGGCTCGAAAACAATCCCGGGCGGCGAGGTGGCCACCAGATACACCCCGAGTATGAGAAGCGTCATGCCGACAGCGCTTGAGAGGGTGCCCAGGAGAGACAAAGCCACGAGTAAATGTCGGGTCCTCAGGTATAGGGCTGTAAGCCGCTGGGCGCGCTGGGCATCGCGGTAGACCAGGAGCAGCCAGGCTACCGCAGCGACTGTCAGGTACATCAGATTGTGCTCGGGTGTGCTCATGTTTTCTCTTCGGCGGGAGGCCAGCCAGCGGGTCTCCGCCGGGCGTTTGAGCGAGTTTGCAGGTCTGCCTACTGAGACTGGGACCGCAGCCGTTGTAACTGTTCCCGCAGGCGGGGCAACTCGGGGTTGTCTGGAGCGCGGACCAGGCCCTGGTTTGCTACGGCTTCTGCTTCCTCAATGCGCCCCAGCTTTGCCAGGCATACCACCAGGCGGGCATAGGCGTCGCCGAAATTGGGTGCGAGTTCTGTCACGCGGCGCAAATGTTCTTCTGCTTCGGCCCAGCGCTCGTTGTAAAGCAGCGCCAGTCCCA
>JANZZA010000737.1 GCA_026419655.1 Armatimonadota bacterium
TGGCACTCCAATGGGTGACCGCTGCTCGCCTTTGCCAGGGAGGTAAGTTCTGGCTCTCCTGCAGGGCCAGGGCCATGAGCCGGCGTGCCTCCGCCAGGTCTCCTGTCTCAGCACGCAGACGTGCTTGGGCGATGTGGCCAAGCAGTACTCCCAAGGCATCCCCGAGGCGCTGTTCGCGGAAGACGCCAAGGGCTTCTCGTACTTTTCCCTCGGCGGCTAGGGCCGCTGCCACGAGCGCCGCACACAGAGCGTCGCGTGAGCCTGCCAGCAAGGCTGCCGAGGCTGCGGTACGCGCGGATGGTTCGTCCCCTGTGAGAAAGAAAACCAGCGCTTGCCGCTCGTGGACGATGGGCACATCCGGCCCAAGGGCTGTCGCTTCAGCACAATATCTCAGGGCTTCTTCGTCGTTGCCCACGACCAGCGCGGCCAAAGCGGCTGTTGCCAGGGCTACTTGCGGCGCGAGTTCCAGCCGCCGCAAGGCGTTAGCAGCCCAGAGTATACCCTCGCTGTCGCTGCGCTGAGCCGCCCGCCGGGCAATGGTGAGCGCGGCCCCAATGGCCGCGGTTGTTGGCAGCAGCGACAGCAGCCGCACTGCCAGCTCACTGTGCCGGCCTGTGGCCAGGTGCTCGATGACCCGCCAGTAGGCCTGCGCCTGCCTTGGGTAGCGGCTCAGGAGAGCGCGCATTTCCGCTATGGGCACGTCCTGGTCGAAAAGGACGGCGTGAGCGATAAGCAGGGGAAGATGCAGCGGGACAGGACTCACGCCCACTTCCCGTACTCGCTGAAGCACATCGCGGGCTTGAGCGTAGCGTCCTGTGATGAGGTAGCCCCAGGCAAGCATCTCCCAAAGCTGCTGTTCCGCGGACGCCTGCTCGAAGAATTTCAGTGCCCGTTCGCCGGCTTCTATGGCGCGTTGCCATTCATCGGCATTCGCAAAGGCGAAGGCCAAGGCGATGGCTATGTCCGCCTCGTCAGGCAGGGCCGTGCTGGCGGCCTTCAAGTGAGCCAGGGCGGCCTGGTCATCACCGGCCCGGGAAAGCACCACGGCTTGCGTGAACTTGCGCCACGCCGTGGCCCCGGGGTGTCCAAGACGCTCCGCAGCCGCTACCAGTCGGTCGGCTACTCCGCCGAGGGACGTGTGAAGACGGATCAACATTCTGCCCGCGGCGAGGAAGACACTACCGACCCAGCTTCTATGCGCCATTCTTTCCGCCTCCGAGCAGAGGCTCCTCGCCGGCGAAAATGGTTCCACCCACGGCGTCATAGGCTACAAGCAGCGGCATGTGGTCAAACGTCAACTCGTAGATGGCTTCTGGCCCAAGGTCTTCATAGGCGGCTACACGTGCGGCCACGACTCGCTGGGAGAGAAGAGCCCCCGCGCCTCCGACGGCCACGAAGTATACAGCTCTGTGTCGGACAAGGGCCTCTCGTGCTTGCCTGGAGCGATTGCCTTTGCCGATGGTGGCCACGACGCCCATGGAGAGAATGAGGTCGAGATAAGGATCCATACGCGCAGAAGAAGTTGGGCCGCAGGAGCCTATGGGGCGGCCTGGTGGTGCTGGCGTGGGACCGCAGTAATAGATTATCCGGCCTTCGAGAGGCACGGGCGGCTCTTCGCCTATTTCGACGGCCCTTCGCAGTCGGCTGTGCGCTGCGTCCCGTGCCGTGTAAACCTGACCGGATAACGCCACATACTGCCCGGCCTTCAGCGCAGCTATGGCTTCCCGGGCGCAGGGCATCTCCAGTTCCACAGGCGCGTCGGCTGACATCACAACACCCCTGTCGCGTGACGAGCGGCGTGACAATCGAAAGCCACTGCTACTGGCATGGATGCGATGTGACACGGCTGATATTCGACGTTTACGCTCAGCGCCGTGACCTTGCCACCCAGGCCCATGGGGCCGATACCCGTTGCATTGACTGCTTGGAGTAAGCTCTTTTCCAGCTCAGCCCAGGCAGGCTCTGGGTGCGGCTTGCCCAGCGGTCGCAGCAGCGCCATTTTGGCCAGCAGCGCTGCGCGCTCCATGCTCCCGCCAATGCCCACACCGATGATGCCCGGTGGACACCATTTTCCGCCCTGCTCTTTTACTCTTTCCACCACAATCCGGATTACATCTGCCGGGCCGGCCGCAGGTGTAAGCATCCATACTGCCCCTGCATTTTCGCTGCCTCCACCCTTCACCGCCACCGTTATCTCAAGGTTTTCTCCTTCAGCGAGTCGCATGTGGATTATGGCAGGGGGGTTGTCGCCGGTATTGCTGTCGCGCCGTAGCGGGTCTGCCAGCACGGAGGCACGAAAGGGGAAGGGGGTGTAGGCCGCCCGCACTCCGTCATTGATGGCACTCTCCAGGTCGGCCACTATCTTTGCGTCTTGCCCCAGCCGCACAAAGCAGAACACCACGCCCGTGTCCTGGCATATTGGGAGCCCTTCCTGCTCTGCTATTTTGGCGTTTTGCACTATCTGATCAAGCGCCCAGCGTCCTCGGGGAGACGTTTCTGTTTCTCGGGCTTGCTGCAGGGCTGCCATGACGTCGTCCGGCAGGCGCAGGTTCGCTTCAACGCACAACCTCCGCACTAGGTCGCTGATGGCTTCTTCAGTTATACAGCGCATCCTTTTGACCCCTCGGATTATGCGGGCCTTGCGGTGCCTTTTCCACGCGGGCTTGCGTGTTTGGCCTGGTCCATTTCCTCTTCGATAGCTTGGCGCCGCAGTTGTCCGCACGCGGCCTGTATGTCCCTGCCCAGAGACCTCCGCAGCGTTACCTCGATGCCCTGGTCGCTCAGTCGTCGCGCGAAGGATAGGGCCTGCGCCTTGCTGGACGCTAGAAACTGACGTCCCTCGACCGGGTTCATACGGATGAGATTCACGAGGTGTCTGCGGCTGGCGAGGAGTCGAGCAAGCTTGTCGGCGTGGGCAGGAGCATCATTGACGCCGCGCAGTAGTACGTAGGCATAAGTCACTGGCTGGCCGCCACGCGTCTCGGTCCAGAAGTCACAGGCCTCGATTAGCTCGCGGATTGTCCACTTGGCTGCGCCTGGCATGAGTTGACGTCGCAGGTCGTCGGTGGGAGCATTCAGCGAGACGGCCAGCTCGAGGCGCCGCGGTGCATCCCGCGCTAACTGTTTGATCGCTGGCACTATCCCACACGTACCCACAGTAACGTGCCTCGGTGAAATACCCATCCTGTCAGGTGCCACAAAGTTTTCTATGGCAGCAAGAACTTCCCCGTAGTTCAGCAGCGGTTCACCAGTACCCATGAATACGATGTTAGTGACTTCCGCACCGATGCTGAATAGAGAAACCACCTGCCGCACAAGCTCACTGGCCGACAGGTTGCGCTTGAGGCCGCCGATCGCAGAAGCACAGAAGACGCAGCCCATAGCACAGCCAACCTGAGAGGACAGACATGCTGTTTCTCCCCAGCGCGTCCGCATAGCCACACACTCGACTGCCTCACCTCCGTGGAGAGCCAGGAGGAGCTTGACGCTGTCCTTGCCGTCCCATCGGCGCAATACTGGCAGTCCGCCCACCTCAAACTCCGCGGCCAGCTGTTCGCGGAGCGAACGCGGCAGGTTTGACAGGTCCGCGAAGCTCGTCGCCCGGCGTCGGTATACGCCCTCCATGATTTGCTTGGCCCGGTAGGCTGGTTGGCCGCGCGCTTCCAGCCAGGCAACAAGTTCTTCCGCACGCATATCGTAAATGCACCGCATGGCGACCACTCAGGGCTTGTCCGGCCCTTGCGCCGATGGGATGATACCGCGGCGGATGGGGTAACGCTACCGCCCACATCACTGGACAGAATGGGTAACCGCCCTGGGCCTTTTCTTTTCCGCGCCCAATGGACCCGGCCGGAACACCCGCGCAGGTTTTCTGAAGGTAAGAGCTTTCGGAAAAGTTATACCTTAGCCTCTTATCAATCTGGCCGGGCTGCCTCCGCCACAAGCGCTGTATCGCACAGTGGGGGTTGGGGACGGTGAGCCAATCGTCGGCCGCTATGCACGGGACAGTGGACGGCCAAGGGCTAAATCTGCTGGCTGTCATCGGCGCGGGCAGGGTGTCAGCACATGCCACAGGCCGGGGCGTTTGGGAAAAGCCCCACCACCTAAGCCATGCTGACGCTTCCCGCCCCTACGCCTGCGCCTCGTAGATGCTCATCGAGAGGTACCGCTCCCCGGTGTCCGGCAGGACGACGACAATGGTTTTACCCTCGCTCTCCGGGCGTGCAGCTACTTTAAGCGCTGCCCAGGTGGCCGCCCCTGCCGAGATTCCCGCCATTATCCCTTCCACGCGCGCCAGTTTTCTCGCGGTTGCGAAGGCGTCTTCCTCACTCACGCAGATTATTTCGTCTACTACGCTGCGGTCGAGCACCTCGGGCACGAAGCCTGCTCCTATTCCCTGAATCTTGTGGGGAGAAGGCTGGCCGCCCGACAGCACGGGCGACTTGGCTGGCTCGACAGCCACGACCTTCACTGACGGCTTCCGCTGCTTTAGTACTTGTCCAACGCCTGTTATCGTTCCCCCCGTGCCAACACCCGATACGAATATGTCCACGGTTCCGTCAGTATCCCGCCATACTTCCTCGGCCGTTGTCCGCCGGTGCACTGCCGGGTTGGCCGGGTTGCTGAATTGCTGGGGCATGAAAGCATTCGGCAGCTCGCCCAACAGTTCTTCTGCTTTCAATACAGCCCCTCTCATGCCCATCTGAGGGTCCGTAAGTACTATTTCTGCTCCCAGGCCAGCCAGTAGCTGGCGCCGTTCCACAGACATGCTTGCTGGCATTGTCAGGATGAGCCGGTATCCTTTTACCGCCGCCACCATTGCCAGCGCGATGCCCGTATTTCCGCTGGTTGGTTCCACAAGTACTGTCCTCTCTGGCGAGATTAGCCCGTCCCGTTCCGCCGCCTCTATCATGGCCAGGCCTATGCGGTCTTTGACGCTTCCGCAGGGGTTGAAACTTTCCAGCTTGCCCAAGACGCGCGCCTTAAGGCCTCTCGCGAGGCGGTCTAGGGCCACCAGGGGGGTGTTGCCAATCGTGCCCAATATGCTCTCGAAAACGTTCAATTCAGCCACCTCCGACTGGTGGATATTCCTTTGGTTCTTCCCGTGGTGTTCTATCATCGTTTCGTCGAGCTTGGTGCTGACAAAAACCTCTGCTCGTCGTTCAGAGTTCCCGCGCACGCGTCAAGGCTCTTTTGGCCTGCTGCGACGCCTGTTGGGGGGCCTGATGATTGTCGGATGTCGTTAACGGGGAGCGTCTCGTCCGGGGGTCCGCATGAGGTTCAGCCAGTGGTCGCGGACGGCCTCGGCAGCCTTTACAGCGGCGGCCCCATCAGCAGGCCGGATAGGGTGGTGCGAGTAGAGGGCCTTGCAGAACAACTGAGTGACAGAGAGTGCTGCTGGTTTGACCGGTTCCCATTCGTCGCCCAAGCCTGCAATGTGCTCTGTTGGCGTCATGTTGGGGAGTCGCTTTGCACCCGCCTCGGCGAACCACCGGGCCATTAGTTCATATGCCCACTCTACTTGTCTGCGGGGGCTTGCGTTGCGAAGATGTACGGTCAGGAGCTGGCGGTGCTGGTACCAGGTCAGTGCGTAAAGCGCAATGCCGCAGGCTGCAATTAACACCAGGGCCTGTGGGATATGGACAAGCGCCCAGCGAGCTGTCGCCACAAGGCCCAACCGGATATAGCCCGTGATCCGGTCCCACGTATGGGCTGCTAGCTCGCCGGGTGTAGGTGGCCGAGGTGGCGTCGGGTCTACTTCCACCCACCCCGTTCGCGGGATGAACACTTCCGCCCAGGCGTGGGCGTCCTTGGCGCGGACCAGGTATACGTCCGGCGTGCTTTGCGCATCTCCTTCCAGGTAGCCTGACACGAAGCGTGCTGGCAGGCCTATGCATCGGCACAGCAGCACCGTCGCCGAGGCAAAATGCACGCAGTGTCCTCGGTGACTGTCGAAAAGGAAAAAGTCCACCGGGTCCTGGCCTTCCGGCGGCCATGGCGGGTCATCGTCGTAGACGCAGGTTTGGCTGAGATAGGTTGTAATCGCAGACACTTTGGATTCGGCGCGTGTCTTACCCGCTGTAATGCTGCGGGCCAGTTGGCGGACGCGGTCGGGGAACCCCGGGGGTAGCTGCAAACATAGATCACGTAGCTGCGGGTCCAGGCTTGCTGGTTCACGCCCTGCCTCCGATCGGAGGGCAACGACAGTATAAGAGTCCCCTGGCCTGATGTAGCCGCTCAGCCATACGTTGCCAAAGATGTCAATCCTGGGACGGCGCACGCGCCCGCTGGGTGAAACCTGACGCCCCGGAAGTTCGAGGTAGCGCGGCCAGAGGGCTGCAGGTACGCCGCCGGCCATTGGCAGGCGCGCTGTTATCGTAAATTCCAGGCGTTCTCCGCGAGGGTTTTTGCCAGCTCCATCCAGGATTGGCAGTCGCCACCATTCTCCTTCGCGCTCGGCAGGTACCCGGGCTGTGTAGCGCGTCAGCGGTTCCGACCAAAACCGTCCGGTATAGACCGGGTAGGCTGCCAGGCGCCAGTTGGTGGTGGTTTTTGCCCGCACCTCGAACTGAGGGCGTGTTCCGGTTGGCCCTGGAGCATACAGGTAGACGCGCGGCTCGGCAGTGACGTAGTTGCTCGCGGGCAACATCATGCGCACAGCTATCATGCGTGCAAAGCGAAGCTGCAGCTCCCGTGCTAATCGGCCGGTGATATCCGTGCTCGAAAAGCCTTGGCCCGCGATGGCGGCCGTGAGCAGGCCCACAATATACAAGGTGGGCCACGAGTTCGCTGAAGCTCTCGGGGACTGTGTCCGAGTCGCGATAAATTCTGCTCTTGCAGTCCCCGATGCCCAGCTTTGCTCGTGGCTGGCCGCCAAGAGCGCAACGCAGCCCAGCAGGGATACGGCTGTCCCAGCGATGGCGATAGCCCCTGGCTCATTCACCAGCACCAGCAACAGTACCGAACCCGCCAGGATTGTCGTCTCTGCCATTTCCCGCACGGAGCGAAGAGCGAAGGC